>CAZMNG010000391.1:0-4896 GCA_964567505.1 uncultured Chthoniobacterales bacterium | reverse complement strand
TCGTCCGGCGAACGGCTGAACAATGCTTTATGCCGCTCACCGTCGGAGGCGGAATCCGGTCGGTCACGGATGTACGGGAAATGTTGCTCGCTGGGGCTGACAAGGTCAGCATGAACACCGCTGCGATCAAGGAGCCCGAATTGATTTCGCGCTCGGCGGCTGCATTTGGGGTCCAGTGCATCGTGGTTGCGATCGACGCAAAACGGACCGGACCAAATCACTGGACGGTGTTCACGCACGGCGGCCGAATTCCCACCGGACTTGATGCCATCCAGTGGGCGCGCGAAGTCGAAAGGCTTGGCGCCGGAGAGATTCTTCTCACGAGCATGGACGCGGATGGCACAAAGCAAGGATACGATCTGGAATTGACATCCGCAGTGAGCTCGGCTATTGCGATCCCGGTCATCGCAAGCGGCGGCGCCGGCACGCTAGAGCATCTCCTGGACGGCCTGACACGAGGAAAAGCAGACGCAGTTCTGGCTGCGAGCATCTTCCACTTTGCCGAGTACACCATCGCGCAGGCGAAGCAGTTTCTCGCTGCGAACGGCGTCCCGGTCCGCCTCTAGCCCAGCCTGCATCGCTCAGAACTTGTGACAAGTTCAGGCTAAGTGCACTCGCGGCATTTGCCGAAGAATTCGAGCGAATGCCGGATCTCTGAGTACCCATACCGCTGCTCGATTTTGCGTTCCACTTTTTCGACCGGGCAGGAATCAACGATGAGTGTCACTCGTCCGCATTCGGTGCAGATAATGTGGTCACAATGCCTCTGCGGATTTACCAGCTCGTAATAGCTGCAGGACCGGTTCAAATTGACCTTCTGCGCGATGTGCAGGTTTTCGAGGACGGTCATCACCCGGAATACAGTTGCATAATCGGGCGCCTCTGTCCCTTCGCGTGACATTTCCTGGATTTCGTCCAGCGAAAGTGGCTTGTCGGCTTTCAGCAGGGTCTCGAGAATCTGGACACGATTCTTGGTGACCCGCATCCCGTTTGCTCGCAGCGAATCCACGATTGCGTCCAGAGAGAGTTCGCTCAGTGGATTCTGGTTCGCGCGCGCGTGCTGAGACATGATAATAAGGTAGCTTACGTGAGGCGCGCGGGAGGATCAAGCTAGCCGGCATTTCTGACGCTGCGTGAGAAGGTCACATTAGACAGGAAAGTATCGGGTGAGCGACTCGCTGCACTTTGCGAACGAGAGACGGTCGGACCCATTGGTTTCGAGCGCTGTAAGTTGCTCCCGGTAAAATTCGCTGTCGTTCAACAATCGCCGGGTCAGTTCGATGAGGTGATCGAACGTGCGCCCGTTTCCGTGCAGCGCAGGATAGGCGATTTGTTCAACCGCACCATTCCCGCCGACGGTCGGGACCCGGCAGAGCAGACTGTCCCCTGCGACTTGCCCTGGAACAGAGCTCTGATCGAATTGGAGCACCAGACGATGACCGGCGATCAATTGCAGATATTTCGCATAGGGCAATGGCGGGGAAACAGTGAGTTGATCTTCTGGGAACTTGAAATCGCGCAACCGTTGCAGGCCTGATTTCCCGTCCGGGTTGATAACCGTGATTGGGACCGGGAGCGTCCGGGCCGCCGCGAGAGCCAGCAGATGGTTCCGCGACAATACATCAAATTCTCGGGTCCCGATGAACACTCCCTGCCGCTCGCTCACGGGTCGCGAAAAATTCCACGATGCAAATTCGACCGGATATGGCGTCGGCACATGAACCGCGCGTCTAGAGACCGAAGCGAATAAGGGAACCAGATCGCGCGTGCTGGACAGGCAGAGGTCGGCGTCAGCGCCAATCTCCCGAAATCGCTGGAACCGCTTCGGCTTCGACAACTGCCGGGAGACCTGGTGCGTTCCGGATTCCTTGAATGAAATGGCAACAAAGCATCCGTGCGCTTTCAATACTTCCAGTGCGCGTTGCGCTTCGGTCAGATCGCCCCGCAGCAGCAGCAGCACACTTCGATGGCGGGCTGCCTGGGTTGTGCTGCGATAAAAGGCGCCCCGGGTCGCGGCGGCAAACGCATGATAGTTGACCGGTGGATGCGCTGATTCGTCCGGTTGCCCCGGGCCTTTGGAAAAGCTTTGATCCGGGTCCCGCCCACCCGGATTAAGCACAGCGAGTCCGGCGAGCGTAGCGAAGTTCACAGAAACCAGACCTTAGACTGAAGTCGTCATTGGTCGCAAGGTGTAGCGAGAAAAGAAGAAAGTTTCGGTTACAAGCTCTGAAACCTGCCGGAAGTTCAGGTTAGGAGAATACAGGTTATGGGCTGCTGTCCGTGAGCGGTACGATCATTACCGGGCATCGAGCCCGTTGCAGCACGCCGTCGGCGACGCTGCCGAGCAAAAGATGCGAAATCGGTGTCCGGCTATGGGATCCGAGAACGATCAGGTCGACACGCCAGCTTTCCGCCTGCGACAAAATTAAATCGACCGTGAACCCCTCAAGCTCGATCGTGGTCGACGTCAGTCCGACCGAAGCAATCATCTCCTGGAGGTGAGCCAGCCGGTCAGCGTAATCGGGCGGGCTCGCCAGCTCCGTTGTCGGCGTGACCGGGATTGCATCCGGCCCGCCGCCCATCCCCATCAGAGCGGGCGCCACTTCGGTTGCATGCATCAGGATGATCTTGCAGTGAAACGGCTTTGCCAGGTGAACCGCCGCTTTCACCACTTTCAGCGTTACGTCTGAAAAATCGACCGGTACTAGAATTGTCTTCATGACGCGTGGCTCAAAACGTTCGGGCGAAGAACCGAACCCGGTTGCAGGACACTAGAAGCCAAGAATCCGCGATTTCAAGGACCTCAAGTCTGAATCCAGGGCAGACACAGAGGTCGAGACCAATATTTCCTGACTTCAAAAGTTGTGAGAAGTTCAGTCGAGACAAATGGACGACCTATTTGGAGCGCGCAATTCGGAGCAGACTACGGTCGAATCAGGAGCACCCCTGGCAGCACGGATGCGTCCTCGTTCACTCGATGAATTCCTTGGTCAACTCCATATCCTGGGGTCCGGTAAACTGCTCCGTCGGGCAATCGAATCGGACCGGCTGACATCGATTATCCTTTATGGGCCGCCCGGGAGCGGAAAGACAAGTCTCGCGCAAATTATCGCGTCGACGACGAAAAGTCATTTCGAGAAATTGAACGGCGTCGAAAGCTCCGTCGCCGATGTACGGCGTGTTGCCGCGGCGGCCACGCTCCGGCGCAGATCAAAAGGTGAGCGCACGATCCTGTTCATCGACGAAATTCACCGGTTCAACAAAGCACAGCAGGATGTGCTCCTGCCTGATGTCGAGAACGGAAATTTGAGACTGATCGGCGCGACAACACATAATCCCTTTTTTTACGTCAACAGCCCGCTTGTCTCTCGGTCACAACTTTTTCAGCTCGAACCGCTTTCCCCGGATGATCTGGTGCGTCTGCTTGATGCGGCTCTGCATGATTCAGCGCGCGGGTTTGGCACAATGAACGTCCAGGCAGACCCGAACGCTCTCCGGTTCCTGGCGGAAGTCAGTGACGGCGATGCGAGACGCGCGTTAAACGCATTGGAAATCGGAGTGCTGACGACCGCGCCGGATGCCGAAGGCCTGATCCATCTGGATCGGTCGGTTGCGGAGGAGAGTATTCAGAAAAAAGCGGTCGCATACGATGCCAACGAGACCGAGCACTACGATACAATCAGCGCGTTCATCAAGAGCATGCGCGGCTCGGATCCAGACGCCGCGCTCTATTGGCTCGCCAAGATGTTGTACGCCGGGGAAGACATTCGGTTCATCGCACGCCGGATCGTGATTGCGGCGAGCGAAGACGTCGGCATGGCCGATTCCAACGCTTTGGTGACTGCAGTCGCTGCGCAACAGGCTGTTGAGTTTGTGGGGCTGCCCGAGGCGCGGATTCCACTGGCGCACGCGGCCGTCTATGTGGCGACGGCACCCAAAAGCAACCGGGCATGGGCGGCGTTTAACAAAGCGCACGACGACGTGCAGCAAGGCCGGATCCTGGCTGTCCCGAAGTATCTCCGAGGCGGTGGCTCAAAGCTGCTCGGGGATGCCGAGGGTTACAAGTACGCGCACGATTACGAGGGCGGTTATGTGCCTCAGGCGTATCTGCCGGAGGGAAGAATTTACTACGAACCGAGCGAGAACGGGTTCGAACGAAGAATCAAAGAGCGCCTGGATTATTGGCGGAAGTTGTTCGAAGAGGCATGTAGCAGCGATTCACCGCCGGTTGACCAGTGACAAGCGCGACAGACGTACACTGAAAGCTATTTTGCGATGTTGCTGGGATGCGTTGCGCACTCGAGCAGCACTTTGGCGAACAGCTGGGTCCCGATCGGGAGCGCGGCCTCGTCAATATCGAAGGTGGAGGTGTGCAACGGGGTTGCTTTCTGCCGGGGCCGTTTCACACCGAGTCCAATCATGCATCCCGGGACAACTGCCAGGTAATCGGCAAAATCTTCGGCCCCCATGCTGGGAGGCTCCCCGGTGAGAACATTTTTCGATCCAAGCATCTGAGTCGCGACATCGCCAATTAAAGAGGAAAGTCTGAGATCGTTGACCATCCCGGGCAAAAGGTTCGCAAACGCCACTGAAACCGTCGCGCCGAAAGCCTGACCGACCCCGCTACAGAGCCGTTCGAGCGTTTCGCGCGTGCTTGCTGCCGTCGCCGAGTCCAATGTTCGGATCGTGCCTTCCAGTGTTGCCGAATCCGGAATCACGTTCGACGCGTGCCCGGCGTGCACCGCTCCGATCGTCACCACCATCGGTTTGCGGGCATCCGTCTGTCTGGGGATCGCCTGGTAAATGAGACTGATCAGATGCGCTGCAGTCGCGATCGGATCGATCGTTAGATGCGGGCGCGCCCCATGGCCCCCGCGGCCTTCGATCCGAATTGTG
>CAZMNG010000390.1:0-4899 GCA_964567505.1 uncultured Chthoniobacterales bacterium | reverse complement strand
GAACGCTGAACGCTGAACGGTGAACGGCGAACGGCGACCGTTCGAAATTAAGTTCAGGTCGCTATCCCAATTGTGCCACTGCTCTCAGCGTACCGTTCAAGCTGGTTCGCCAACTGTTCGCGCTGGACAAAGCTTCCGATCTGCGTGCCCAGCGCCGAGAGCATTGAGAGCAGCTCATCGTCCGGCGGGTGGACACCTTTGCTGAAAAATTCCATCACTCCAATGACTTGGACTCCCTGCATGATCGGAAATGCAAATGCTCCGTGCATTCCAGCCTTCAGCGCAAGGGACGCACGCGGCAGTGTGCTTTCGACATGGACTTCCGGAATCCAGAACGCTTTTCGGCTCGACCAGACCCGCCCGGGCAGTCCTATGCCCGCCTGGTAGGTGGTCTTCTTGGTCGCCTCGACGAATTCCTCCGCGGCAAGTCCGGGTATATGCCAGATGTCCACGCAGCGTAAAGCGTTCGCATTCGAATCGACCCGCCACATGTCGCCATATTCCCAACCGACACTTTCACAGATTGATTGGACAATCTTTCTTGACGCTTCGCCCAGGTGCCGCACTTCGGCCAGCGTCCGGGCAACCGCATACTGCACGGCCAATCGCGCATTAGCCTGGTCGCGCTCCTCTTCAGCCGCTTTACGCCGGCTGATATCCTGCACCATCCCTTCGTAGTAAAGGGTTTCGCCGCTGAGCTCGTCGCGTACTACGCGGGCGCTCTCCGAAATCCAGATCACACTTCGATCGCGCCGGTAAATCTGGGACTCGAATTCAAGTAGCTGCCCGTTTTCTCGAACTAACTGGATGAACTCGGCTCGGCGACCTGGCTCAACGTAAAGTTGCCAAGAGATGTCGGTCAGGTCGGCAATGAGCTCCTGCGCAGAATTGTATCCGTACATCTTCGCCAACGCAGGATTTGCGCTGATGTACTTGCCGTCCGGCGTCGTCTGGAAGATCCCTTCGAGGCAATGTTCAAAGATGCTCCGATACTTCTGTTCGGCTCGTCGCAGTGCCTCGAGCGTCTCGTCGGGTGTAGTCACTTTCTCATTCATAGGATCCGTCCGTGCGGTGCAGTTCTCCGAGATTAAAAGCACATTCCACGCCACGCTTTTCCCGGCGACATTTCAAGCCAGGCCGGCTCCCATCTGTCCAAGGACCTGCAGAGCATATCAATCCGCAGGGTTACTCAACGTTTCGGTTGCGTGCGATCCGGATTCTGGAGGCTAATCGCAGAAGGCAATTTTTCCAGACCCGAAAATTATTTACTTCAAACGCATTCAGCCGGGGACTAATGTAAACTGAAAACAATTATGTACCTTCCCCTCGGAACCTACTCCCCTGAGATCAAGCTTGGTCTTGTATCGGCTTCGCGCAATTGTTTCCCACGCGCATTATCGGACGAGCGTACCCAGCGATTGCTGGAAGCCTGTCGCGCAGCAGGAATGACGCTGACTGTCCCAGACGGCGACTGCAGAATCGTCGAGACCAAAGACCACGCAGCGGAAGCTGCGCGGCAACTGAAGGCAGCCGGGTGTGATGCGGTTGTTTATTATCTCGGCAACTTCTCACCTGAAATTGAGGATGCCTACTTCGTTAAATTGTATGACGGACCGGTTCTCCTGATTGCGGCGGCGGAGGAATCGGGCGCGACATTACTGGAAAAACGCGGCGACGCTCTGTGCGGTTTGTTGTCTGCGGCGCTCGCCGTGCGCAAGCGCGGCCTTGCTCACCGCGTGCTCATTCCGGAACTGCCAGTGGTCAGCGCTGAGGAGGGGGTCAAGGAGATCGCTCACTTCATCAAGGTAGCAAAGGTGTTTAAAGGCATACGCAATGCCACCGTCGGACTTTTCGGCCCGCGCCCGCGCGACTTTGAGACGTGCAACTACAATCTCGCATCCGTTAACTCGATCGGGATCGAAGTCGAAGAGCTGGGGCTGTTCGATCTGCAAAATGAAGTCAGGCGCATCAAGGAGAAGGGGGTAGACACCGCTAACATCCAGACGGACATGAAGCGTGAAGTTCCCAGCATCCCGGATGACGCATTCGCGAACAGACTTTCGATCTATGAAAAAGCGATCAAAAATTTTCGTGACAACCTGAAGCTTTCCGGAGCCGCAACCCAATGCTGGTCCGAGCAGGAGCTAAGTCTGAGACATGTTCCCTGTTTCATCAACGGGCGCATGGCGCAAAATGGCTTCCCGATCGCCTGCGAAAACGATTGCTATTCTCTGATCTCTGAGCTTCTAGGCCAATACGCTTCTGATACAACCGTCGGCATTCTCGACATTAACCACAGCATCCCGAAAGATCTCCACGAGTCCCTCACCGACTACCCGATCAAGGACATGGTCGGCATGTTCCACTGCGGCAATGCTTCCACCAAACTTCTGAAAAATCCCGAGATGAAATATCAGGTGATCATGAAGCGAATGATGGAACCAAACACACCGGCTGACATCACGCGCGGAACCATCGAAGGTCAGTTCATTGCGTCGCCCATTACGGTCCTCCAGGTGCATGGGGATGGGGATGGTCTGCAGGCTTATATCGCCGAGGGTCACTTTCTTGATCTGGATCCGAAAACGTTCGGGTGCACGGGAACGGCTTACATTCCTGAATTTAGCCGCTTCTATCGTCATACTCTGCTCGGCCGATTTCATCACCATGCAGCGGTGGCCTTTGCTCATTGCGGCTCGGTTCTCTACGACGCATTTAAATTGCTCGGAGTCACGCAAACCCATACTCCGTTGCCGCCGTCCATCCCCTACCCCGGTGAAAATGTATTTCGAAATCGCCTCCTCTCCGGCCGCAATTGACGGCAACCACATGGGTCAGAAGTCCGGGAATTCAGGTTGCGCCGAATATCAAGCAAATGCTCATAAAGATTGGCTACAACATTGCGCTTCGCCTCACTGTTCCGACCGCCGTTATCTTTGTTCTGCGTGTTCATCCGACTCGCAGCAACGATCTGGTCGCGCCTGAGAACTTCCGGGTTGAACCGGACCTGCCAGTCGAAGAATATTTTGACACCTTTGGGAATCACTGCGGCCGCGTAAATTCGCCAATCGGCGTCATTCGGTTTGTCAATGAGGCAGTCGTTCGAGATCCCGGTACGCCTGACAGATCCGCACTCGATGCACCGCAGCACGATGTGCGGGAACTACCCGTCGACACGTTCAAGTTTTTGCTCCCGAGCCGCTATTGCGAGGTGGACACCGAGCTCCTCGATTTCGCGTGGCGAACCTTTGGCCAAACACCGACCGGCTGGCGGCGGGTCCAGGCCATTTGCGACTTCGTTCACAATCATATTCGATTTGATTATCTGCAGGCTCGCGCGAATCGCACCGCTTTGGATGCCTTCCGGGAGCGAGTCGGCGTCTGTCGCGATTTTACACACCTCGCGATCACTCTTTGCAGATGCATGAATATTCCGGCACGGTACGCGACAGGATACCTGGGCGATATCGGCGTGTCCGTCGTGCCTGAGCCGATGGATTTCAGCGCCTGGTTCGAAGTCTATCTCGGATCAGGCTGGCATACATTCGACGCGCGGCACAACGAACGTCGTATCGGCCGCGTTCTGATCGGTCATGGGCGCGATGCCGGCGACGTCCCTATCACGATGGCATTCGGGCAACATACACTCGAGAATTTCTTCGTAGTGACGGACGAAATTCGGTCTTAGCCTGGGCATTTCATTCGGCCTGGGCCGGATGAAATGTCCACCCATCGAAAGACTTCGACGAGTTCGCAACTGGCAACTGACACTGACTACTGCTTTACTTTTTCTCGTAAGTGATTGCCGAAATCACTGCACCCTGCGGGTCCGCAATCACAGTGAATCGTCCGACCGACGGAATATCCCTTGGTGGAATGCAGACTTTGCCGCCCAGCTTTTCAGCCTGCGCGGCAGTCGCATCGACATCGTCAACTGTAACGTATGGCCCCCAGGCGGGCGGCATTCCTTTGGCATGTTCTGGGACCGGCATAATGCCACCAACACCCTGTCCGTCCACCTTCACAATCAGGTACGTGAACGTGCCCTGCGGAAACTCTTCAGTCGTCCAACCAAATAGTTGCGTATAGAACTCTTTTGCCGCCTCTGGATCGGTCGTAATGAGCTCGCTCCAGCTAAACATTCCGTGCTTGTTCATTGCATCAGGCATTTCAGTTTTTCTCCGAAAATTATTGAGCCCTCAATTTAGCACGTCTCTCGGCCTGACGTGCTTCGAGATTTTTGCCTTGGCCGGTATTCATCGACCGTAGCCATGGCCTTCTTCGCGGCAGCCAGCTCCTTTTGCTGCGCCGGACTAAGCGCGGGATACTGGAGCTTCAGTGAGGAGAGCACGTCGATGAGTGCCGCCGCGACGACAACCCGGGTGAACCATTTGTTGTCCGCCGGTACTACATACCAGGGCGCATAATCGGTCGCCGTGTGACGAATCGTATCCTCGTACGCTGCCATGTATTCGTTCCAAAAGCCGCGCTCCCGCATATCCGCAGCCGAGAATTTCCAGTTCTTGGCCGGATTGTCGAGCCGCTCCAGGAAACGCTTCTTCTGTTCCTCTCGGGAGACGTAAAGAAAAAACTTTCGAATGACTACGCCGTTGCGCGTCAGGTAGCGCTCAAAATGCCGAATGTCTTGGTAACGCTTTTCCCAGATACTTTTTGTGATTAGCTGCCGCGGGATCTTTTCCTTTTCCAGCAGCTCGGGATGGACCCGCACAACCAGCGTTTCTTCGTAGTAGCTCCGGTTGAAAATCCCGATCCGGCCCCGTTCCGGCAGACATTTCATGCAGCGCCAAAGATAGTCGTGATTGAGGTCCTCCGCCGATGGGCTTTTAAATGAAAAGACTTGGCAACCCTGTGGATTGACGCCGGACATCACGTGCTTGA
>CAZMNG010000389.1:0-4903 GCA_964567505.1 uncultured Chthoniobacterales bacterium | reverse complement strand
AGTGGCTGGTTTTAATTCGACCATCACTGGCTGGTTTTGATTCGACCGCCGACATTGAAGGCTGTGTTCTCGAAAATATGTATGAGCAGCTTCTGGCCCGCGGCAGATGGTATCATCGTGCTATCGTAGCCTTGCACCAACTCATTCACTATTACGAAAAATGTAATAACATATTTGAAATAACCTCATAAAACCGAGTAGCTCCCAGGGCCAATGCCCGGTGATTGGTATGTTGCTGAGTGAGGGGAAAAAACCCTGCGTTTCCAGGGCGAGCGACTGTCGGTTCATCTTTTGGACTTCCCGGCACGGCGCCGCTGAGGCCGAATGACTTGTGCGCCTTATGGAACGGTTAGCCGATCCGCTTTCGGATCGCCTTGCAAACTGTTTCAAGCACTTTAACGCGGGCGTGCCGTTTGCAGTTGGACTCAACGATTGTCCACGGCGCGTACGGCGTGCTGGTGCGGAACAACATCTCCTCGACGGCTTCGCGGTACTGGCTCATCTTTTCGCGATTGCGCCAGTCTTCGTCCGTGATTTTCCATTGTTTGTGGGGTATTCCCTCACGTTCACGAAACCGCCGAAGTTGTTCGTCAGGATCGATATGGAGCCAGAACTTCAATACGACCGCTCCGAAATGGACCAAGTGTTGCTCCATTCCGTTGATTTCACGATAAGCTCGCCGCCACTGGGCCTCTGTGCAAAAGCCCTCGACGCGCTCGACCAGCACGCGTCCATACCAACTCCGATCGAAGATGGTAATGTGCCCGGCTTTTGGCATCTGCGCCCAGAAACGCCAAAGATAATGGTGAGCTTTTTCGATGTCGTTTGGGGCGGCTACAGGGACTACTTCGTAGCCTCGCGGATCGAGGTTTTCCGTCACCCGGCGAATATTTCCGCCTTTGCCGGCTGCGTCCCATCCCTCGTATGCGATCACCACGGGGAGCCGCCTCAAATGAATCTCGTGCTCGAGTTCGCGCAGGGTTGCCTGAGCCTTCTTCACCCGGGCGGCGTACTCCTCAGGCGTGAGCGACTTTGAAAGGTCGACATGATCGAGCGCGGTCGTCCGGAAGATGCCACCGGCAGAAGCTGGTTCAGTGGGCGGCGGCGGTGCCTCCGCCTTCTGCTGGATTGTCGCAACCCTCCTCTCTAGCGCGCTGATCACGGTGGAGAAAATCTTGAGTGTGGCGAACCGGCGATCGTTCGCTTCGACGACAGTCCAGGGCGCGTAATCGGCGTCGGTCTGGGCAAGCATATCTTCGGCGGCAGCCAGGTATTCGCTGTATCGCTCATGTTGTTGCAAATCCACCTTCGTGACTCGCCAAGCTGTGGCGGGGTTCGCCCGGAGTGCGTCGAACCGTCGCTTTTGCTCGCTCTTGGAAATATGGAGGAAGCACTTGACGATCACTGCACCCTCATCGCTTAGCTGCCGTTCGAACGAGCAGATGTCATCGAATGCCTGACGCAATTGCTCCCCGTCGATCAGGCCCGCGACCCTGTCCGCCACAACCCGTCGGTTCCAACTCCGATCGAATATAGCGAACCGGCCGCGGACAGGTGTTCGCTTCCAGAATCGCCACAGAAACGGGTAAAACGCTTCCTCCTCGGTTGGATCGCGAGCGCTGTAGACGCTGAATCCACGGGGATCAAGAGGCAGAATCATCTCGTTGATCAGCGTCCCCTTACCCGCTGCGCTCCATCCCTCGAAAACGACGATCACGGGGATGCCTAACGCCTTGCACTGCCGCTGCAGAGCCGCGAGCTTCAAATCCGCATCACCTTTGAGCTGCTTGTAATCCGCCTTCGCAACCTCGCGCGTCAGATCAATGTTTTTGAGCATGACTATTGTCCTCTCCCCGAAATCGCATGTGCTTTATCGCGATCAATCGACACTCAGAATGTCCACTCTGTCATCAGTCGTTTCCGCAGCTGTTCGATTTCGGCGACGGCTTTCCTGATTTGCGGTTGCGCCGAATTTTGATGCAGCTCGGCCGAGAGTTTGGTCAACTCCTCGTTCATGCCCATAACCCGGCGTCCGAGCACCTGGGCGGTGGCGAGCAACAAGCGAATCGCCCACGCGTCCCCGCGTTGCAGAGCATCATGAAATGCCCGCCGCGAGATTCGCCAAAGTTGGCTTTCGGCGCCGGCGATAGCGCCGGCGGTACGTGGCGTGTTTACCAATGGACCCATTTCGCCAAAGATAGCACTTGGCCCAAGAGTGGCCAAAGTGCGGTCCTCCTGCGCGGGTGCGCCAAGCTTGATCAGCATCTGGCCGCCAAGCAGCAAGTAGATCGAATCCCCCGGGTCACCCTGTCTAAACAAAACCTCGCCAGGTGCAAGCCGGACCTCTTCCAATTGGGTTACAAATGCAGCGATCTGCTCGGCGTTCAGGCCTTGGAAGCAACTGAAGCGGTGAACCAGGGCGGAATCGATGGCGTTTCCCATAAATCGTTTCGTCACACACCACGCATCATTGCGGCTTTCGCCACCCGCCCAAGGGCCACGATGTATGCGGCCGTGCGCCAACCCAGTTTTCGCGAGCGGACGACATCCCGGATCGTGGCGTAAGCGGAACTCATAATCTGGCGAAGTCGATCGTTTACTTCCGGTTCGGTCCAGCGCAGGCACTGGAGGTTTTGCGTCCACTCGAAATAGCTCACCGTGACACCGCCGGCATTGGCGAGGATATCCGGGATGACCGTGATTCCACGTTGCTCGAAAATCTCGTCGGCATCGGGAAAAGTGGGCGCGTTCGCGGCTTCGACGATCACCTTGGCCCGAACTTCAAGGGCCACGTCGCGCCTTAATGCGCCGCCGAGCGCGGCCGGAATCAGCACATCCGCCTCCCAGTTCAGCAATACGTCGTTGGTGATGCGCAAAACGCCGTCATGTTCGTATTCCGCGAGAAGACGGCCGCTTCGCGTCCACGCCACCAGCGCCGGAATATCGAGACCAACCGGATTGGCAATGCCACCGGATACGTCGCTGATCGCAACGACTTTTGCTCCGCGCTCATTGGCGAAAAGCGCGGCGAACATGCCGACGTTCCCGAAACCCTGGATCGCCACGGTAGCGCCTTTGAGGTTGTTGCCGATGTCGCGCATGAAATTCTCAGCCACACATATAACGCCATAGCCAGTGGCGGCTTCGCGCCCTTCGCTACCGTGCAGTTCGACCGGTTTGCCTGTGACCACCGCAGGTGCGAACCCGTGCAGCCTCGCGTACTGATCCATGATCCACGCCATCACTTGCGCGTTCGTATTAACGTCGGGCGCAGGGATGTCGCGCTGCGGACCGATCTCAGCGCTAATCCGCTCGACGAACTTGCGTGTGATGCGTTCCAGTTCGCCCTGGGACAGCTGCGATGGATCGCAGGCAATTCCGCCTTTGGCGCCGCCAAAGGGTACGTTTACCACCGCCGTTTTCCAAGTCATCAGTGTCGCCAGCGCCCGCACGTCGTCGGCATCCAACGTGGGATGATAGCGCAACCCGCCTTTGGTGGGTCCGCGAGCAGAGTTGTGCTGGAATCGGTATCCGCTGAAAACCGCCAACTCGCCGTTGTCACGCTCGATCGGAACGCTGACGTGATGCTCTGCCTCCAGCGACAGCAACAAGCGCTCAACGCGCGGCCCAAGGTTCATGATGCGTGAAGCCTTGCTGATGTAGTAATTGGCGGCTTCAAAGGCGTTCATATCAAATGCTGAGCGAGTGTACTTCAAGTCATTGAAAACAGCCTTTCACTTTTCTGTGGCTTTTGTTCCAGGGCGGTCGCGGACAATCGGATTGAACGCTAAGATGGTTCTCGTGCAAAGGTTAAATTTTGCCCACGGTTACTCCGTTCTCGCTTCTATTTTTATTATCCTGGCCGGTTTTGTCCCGGCGGGACCGCGTGATAGTAGCCAGGTACGAAGTGCCTGGGTGGCGATACAGAATGACCCGCGTCCCGGAGGGACGGTCGAAGTCAATTAAGAGCTTGCCGAGAAACAATCCCAAACGGTCCTTAACTTAGCCCCATGCAGATCTGACCCGCAACTCTTCCCGTGGTTACCGCGACTTCCCATCGCGCATGCGCCCACGAAGCGCGTCAAAGAGGCGCGAAACGCTCAGCTTATTGGCAAAATTCATAAGCAGCGGAGGAATGCCGCCGCCGTCGGTGTAGAGCGTGTAGGTGGCTCTCGTCTGATTTCCAATCGGCTCAAGCAGCCACGATCCTTCGTTGACCGTCACTCGAGTAATACCGCGGCGCGGCGGAGGTCCATCGGTATTGGCTAATTCCCAACGCGAATGGTAACTCATGGTGCCATCGGAATTCTTTACTGACTCCTCGTGAACCCGAATTGTATAGTCAAGGGAGCCAACCAGCGGCGGCGTCAACACCATGTAGCAGAGTTGATCGTCCTTCGGCAGCAGCCGTGATTCTTTCGTGTAGGGCATGAATTCCGAATATTTACCGACATCGGCCAATATTCCTTTGAGGACCGCAATCGGTGCATCGAAGTCCCCTATCCCCCGTATCTCTTCGATCGGTGAGTCGGACCGATGCCGGATATAAATTGCGAGATTGTTATTCCTGCTGACTTCCTGCCATTCGGTAGCGCGCAGGGTGCCGACAACCATGAGACTCAAAAGGACGCCGCAGACCGGCAATCGATTGGCGATCGCCATAACATTCAGCCAGGCCAAAAATTTCATGAAAATATTTTCTAAGCACGTGAGAACGAAACCTTTCGTGTCGTGCGCCCAAAGCAAATAGGCGTTTCTTCTCGAGCGATCAATCGAATCTCGTCCAAATCCCTCTTACTATCTCATCCTTTTTGATTAGAGCTACCGTAAGTTTTAATCCCAAAAAAGTTGCTAGCCTGCATTTTTCACATCCCGTGAAAAATGCGCACGGAGCTCCGATCCG
>CAZMNG010000388.1:0-4926 GCA_964567505.1 uncultured Chthoniobacterales bacterium | reverse complement strand
TGTTGGAGTCATGGGTGGCTGCATCAAGATTGCAGCCAGGCCCGACCGCGGAAACGACGCAGTCCACACCCTGGTAGGACACAGAGCAATGTAGGATAGGCGTCTCGCCTGTCGCGCTTGGGCACATCCGAGCTTGGCCATTTAAAGATTTTGCTCCGACCGAGGCCCTCGGCCTGAGCTCGGGTCGAAGGCATCCTGTTGGCCTGCGAAATGTCCAAACTGCCGCAAGCGGCTCGCAGAGCCGCTTCAGACGCGGCGCACTTTTCACTTTATGAAAAGTGCGGATTAGCCGCGATGCCGCAATTCAGCCTGATCCCGCAGCTGCTCAGGGAGCGGTGACAGAGACTTCGTTTGAGTAAGGGCTGTCGATCCCAGCGCTGTTGTAGTTGTAGGCGGCGACAACAAAGAAGTAGGTGGATCCGCTCTGCGTCGGGACGGTCACCGTGGTCGCGTTTCCAACATCAGTCACCTGCGTGTAATTGCCGCTGGATAGTCCGGTGTACACTCGGTATCCGACAGTATTGGTGTTAGGGTCGCCGGTCGGTGCATCTGCATTCCAAGCTAACGAGATGCTCGAAGTTGGCGTTGGGAATGGCGCGGGAGTAGGACTCGGTGAGGGCGTAGGAGTCGGTGTGGAGGACCCGGCTTCGCGGAACGCCACCAGGTGCATCAACCACGGGCCTGCGCTGCTCAGAGCCGGGTTGGCGCTGTAGGAACCGGCCGCTGTGACCGCACGATCTTCGGCGATATCCCCGTCCGGGTTCGTGATCATTCGCTTGGTAAATCCTTTGCCGGGGCCCGTCGTGTCCGTCCAGACGACGTTGGCTCCGACCGGCAGATCCATGGCGTTGGTGGTGATCATCCGACAATCACAACGTTCAAGTCCCCGGCGCTCTGCGACGCGGTGTATGCTACGGTCAGCGTGCTTTCTGAGGCTTGGGGCGCTCCACTGTTGCCCTGGACAAAATTTGGTGTGGCCGCCTTCGCCCCAAAAACGAACAGAACAGTCACGAGGCCTGTAAGCAGCAGCCATTTCACTATGGTGCGATAGAGGTTGCTGGCCGTACTTACGGCCACGGTAGGAAATATTAACAAACGCGTTTGCCATGAGCTCCAGATTTTCATGCTCGGCATCATAGTTGACCGCCGAGACTCAACAATTGGGCGAAAACAGCGAAAATTTTAGTCGGTTCGATAGTCTGGCCGGAATACTTCCGTAGCTGGACTAGGCAATTTTCCTAGCCTGCGTTTTTCACACCCGGTGAAAAATGCGCACACAGCTCCGATCCGGCCTGGGCCGGATGAAATATTCAGGCTAGAACCTTCGCCGGCTTCTGACAAATCGAAGGACGATGGCCTGTGCAAATCTCGGCGACGCGGTCAAACCCAATTCCAAAGCTTGACTAGGTCTGCCAACCCGATACAAAACCAGGTGGAAGGAACGGGTTTACGAATGATGGATTATCGCGCCGACATGTTTGGCGTGGCATTGAGAATCGACTTGATCAACGGCAAATACACGGCCGTTGCATCGAAATTCGGAGTGAACTGATGCCACCAGAAAAGAACGCCCCTGCGAAGTCGCGCGTACTCATTGTGGATGATCATCCGCTGACACGCGCCGGGCTTGTCTACACGATTAACCGCGAGCCGGATTTGACGGTCTGCGGTGAAGCTGAAAACGCCGCCCAGACCCTCAAGCTTCTGGAAGTGACCCACCCGGATCTGTTGCTCCTGGACCTCACGCTCCCGGGTAAAAGCGGTCTGGAATTGATCAAGGACGTTAAAGCAATGTATCCGGATATCCCGATCCTTGTGATTTCAATGCAGGATGAGGCGCTTTATGCCGACCGTGTTTTGCGTGCCGGCGCCAGCGGATATATCACCAAAAATGAAAAGAGTGAAAAGCTTATGGGCGCCGTTCGGCATGTTTTACGCGGAAAGATCTATGTCAGCGAAAAAATGTCCGCGCACATTCTAGAGATGTTCTCCGGCCGTCATAACGCTGCGGAACGTTCTGCGATCGAGCAGCTGAGCGACCGCGAATTCGAAGTGTTCGAATTGCTTGGCGAAGGCCTATCTGCGCACGAAATCGGCAAGCGACTTCATCTGAGCGCGAAAACCGTCGATGCGCACAGAGCAAACATCAAGAAGAAGGTTAAGATCAAAAGTGGCTCCGAATTGATTTCCTATGCTGCGCGCTGGATAGCAAATAAAGCAAAGGCACAATAACCCGGATTATGGCAGGGTTGGCGAGAGCGAATGGTTCGGGAGTGTGAAGTAGAAGGTAGCCCCTTTATCTACACCGGCGTCGGCCCAGATTCGTCCGCCGTGTCGCTGAATAATCCGCTGGACGGTGCACAGACCGATTCCGGTCCCTTCAAACTCGCTGCTCGGGTGAAGCCGTTGGCAAACTCCAAAGAGGTTTGAGGCGTATGCCATGTCAAAGCCGGCCCCGTTGTCACGGACGAAGTATACCGGCTCGCCCTGCTGCACTCGGCAGTCAATCTCTATGACGGGCTTTTCTCGGCCGCGCGTGAATTTGAAGGCGTTTACAAGCAGATTCATGAACACCCGCTTCAACAGCGCAGGATCACCTGTGCAATCGGGCAAGGATCCGATGCGGACATCTACTGTCCGTCCGCCACTCTCGAGTCGGCAATCGTCGAGCACTTCCTGCACCAGGCCGGCAAGTTTCACTTCTTGTTTGGTGACCGGCTCGCGGCCCAATCGAAAAAGATTCACCAGACCCTCCAGCAGCCGCCCCATTTCCTGCGCACTTTCACCGACCAGGCGAAGTAATCGCTGGGCTTCCGCAGGAATTTGCGTCGTGTACTCCTGGAGAAGTATTTCCGAGAAGCAAATTATTCCCTGCAAGGAGTTTCGAAGATCGTGAGAAACCGCATCTGAGAAACAATCCAGATCTTTGGTGGCAGCTTCCACTTCGACCTTGTGTGCTTGCACCCTGCGCTCAAACTCGTCGTGAAGCTTTAGTATCTTCTTTTCGACCCCTTTACGCTCTACCGCATAACGAATAGTCTGCGACAGCACAAATGCATTGACTTCCGTTTTACTCAGGCTGTCTTGCGCTCCTTCGTTGATCATTTTCAGAGTTAACGCCTTCTCGCCCAAATCGTTTAGAACAATCATCGCTGTGTCCGGGGCGAGCGCTCGTATTCTGTCTAAAGCCTCCCGTCCGTAACTGTCCGGCAACGATAAGTCCAGCAAGACTGCGTCGATATCCCCTCCGCTCAGACGCACAAGGCCCGGTCCGAGCCGGTCAACACATTCCAGATCGAACTTATCGCCTGTCACTGTTTCATTGGATAGCAACTCCTGAATTTGGCGCGCTTCAGCCGGATTACCTTCGATAAGCAGAATTTTGAAGCATTCTTTACTCATTCAATTGCTCCTTAGGATCGATCCAGGCGAAAGGATCGTCAATTGGCCGGGCAGGACACAAGAGCTCAGACGCGCCGATCGGAATGCGGCGCCGGAGGAACATTGGACTGAAATGGTAACGACACAGGCTTGCTTGCGTCGCGAAATGGACCATGTTTGCGGCGATAGCTGTAGACCGCTGGATTCCGGAGCTTCTATCTTGACTCGTGGCACACGAGACCCGCGTGGGGGTAGTTGCGTGCGGATCCCGAAAGGAAAGGAAACACCTTTGTGGAATTCCATATCAACCCAGATAGCACCGAACCCATGGACAACTCAGGCGCCGCTCGGAAGCCAACAATTCTTGTCGTGGACGACAACGACGGCAATTTGAAACTCGTTTCGTACCTGTTAGAATTTGACGGTTACCGTGTACTCACAGCGATGACCGCCGGACAGGCTCAGGCAATCCTGGAACACTCTTCGCCCGAACTTATTTTGATGGATATTCGCTTGCCTGGCATGGACGGTTTGACGTTAACCCGAAAACTCAAGTCCGACGATAGAACACGCGATATTATCATTGTGGCTCTAACGGCTTCCGCGATGAAAGGGGACGAACTTACAGCCCTCGCTGCGGGGTGCGATGGCTATCTCACTAAACCGGTCGACACCCGCAAACTATCGAGACAGATCGCCGAGTTTCTGCAGCGCGGCACCGGGAAAATTTCCTAGCCGGAACTTCTCACAAGTTTCACAACTTTTTTGTGATTAGCCTGGCAAAATTCCTCTCTTTATGCCGCTTCAAAGGCCGCTGTGGACGCACTTACGCGCTGCTGGAGTCTCGAACTCGGACCCAAAGGGATCACGGTCAATTCGGTCGCACCGGGATTCGTGGCAACCGATATGAGCGCGCAAGCGATTGGTGACCCAGCTCCCATTGTCCGCGGAGTAGCGCTTAAACGCACAGGGTTGCCCGGTGACATCGCAGAGGTTGTTGCCTTGTTGGCATCCGATGCATCCCGTTGGATTACAGGTCAAGTAATCACCGCCAATGGAGGGCAGCTTTCCTCGGCATCGGTCCTAAAGACCCTGTCGTAGCAAATTGATAAATACTCGCGCCTATATCATTACAGACTGGCAATTAAATCAAGCAAATAGGCGAATAAATTTAGTGACTATTTGAGGTCGCCACCCGGCAACCCCTCTCAAGCGCAATCATTGTACTTACTGACACCTGTGCATCCTCTGGATGGACCGTATGGACCAGGTTTTTCCCACACGGAGAGCACGGAATTACTAAGGCTGGAAGAGCAACGAAAATTGTTGCCGTTATCGTTCCAACTTAGCATAATCAAGGCCGCTTAGCAGACGCTTCCACACGCCACAGGAAATGCGTCGGCTGATCTGTTTCTGAACAAGAAGGGTATTCCATGCTCGACGTAATCAATGCATTGGCTAACGGGTGGATCATCACGCCGGTGATCGACGCCTTCGCTCGGTCCAGGTTGTTCGAGGCGCTTGCACAGCAATCGATGGGGGTGG
>CAZMNG010000387.1:0-4928 GCA_964567505.1 uncultured Chthoniobacterales bacterium | reverse complement strand
CCCCTACCAAGAATCCGTGGCCCAGCTACCCGGCCTACAAGTTTGCCTTTGTCTGTCACGTGACTGCCGACGTCTTCTTCAATGCCGTCCGAGCCGGTGCGAGCGATATGTGCGCGCTCCTGGGTACTTCCTACACCTGGACTGGCTCCGAAAACGACATCATCCCCGAGATGGTCAATGCGTTTAGGGTCGCCATTACCAATAACGTCGACGGAATCGCCGTCGCTGTGGTAGACCCCAAGGCTTTCAACACCGTGACCGATGAGGCGCTGGGCAAGGGAATCCCTGTTGTAGCCTACAATGCCCAAGCTCCAGCCGGCTCCGGCAGCCACGTACTGTCCTATATTGGTCAGGACCTTTACCAGGCCGGAGTGGCGGTGGGCAAGCGCATCCTCACCTACGTCAAGAAAGGCGACCTGGTGGGCGGCATGATCAGCGTCCCGGGCTCGCTCAATGAGCAACCGCGCATGGACGGCGCCGCGAGCGTGTTCAAGCCGGCCGGCATCGATTTTGTCCAGGTCGGCGTCGGTGCCACCGAGGGGCCCGCGCTCGCCTCGATTGAGGCCTGGTTTCAAGGCCATCAGAACGTCAAGTTCATGTTCTCGAGTGGTGGAAGCAATGGCGTCGCCGTCGCGAAGACGATCCAGAAGCTGGGCTTGGCGGATAAGGGTATCGGCGGCGCCGCCTTTGACGTCGGGCTTCCCGTGTTGGAGAATATCGCCGCTGGTAACCTCGCATTCACGGTCGATCAGCAGGCCTACCTGCAGGGCGCCATCGCAATCTATCAGCTATTTCTCTACAACGTCTCGGGCGGACTGATTACGCCCACCGACTACAACACCGGCTTCAAGTATGTGACCAAGGACACTGTCAACGCCTATCTGCAGAACAAGGATACCTGGGAAGGCTCGAGCACATCGCCCGTCGTGTTCACCCGGCCAAAGTCGATCAGCTTTTAGTCAGCCGATTCGGAGTCTGTGCGAATTCGGTACTGGGGTATGTAGGATATGAGTTCGAACCCCCTGGCGCCGCGCGAGGTGAGCCGCCGCCTACCCACATCGGGTATGCGGCGGCTCATCGGCCAGCACCTCAGCGAGGTGGTCAGCACCTTGGTCGCGGTCGGGTTGGTAATCTTCTTTACGATCCAGTCCCCGAACTTTTTCACATTCGACAACGCCCTGGTGCTGTCCCAATTCATCGCGCCTTTCGCCATCTTTGCGCTTGCCCAAGTGCCGGTCCTGATCCTCGGCGAGATTGATCTGTCAGTGGGTCAGATGTACATCGTATCGCCCTTTTTTGTGACGTACTGGAATAGCGCCGGTGTCCCCGTGCTGCCAAGCGTCGTCCTCGCGCTGTTGCTATGCTGTGGCCTCGGGTTGATCAACGGCGTGGTCACCGTCAAGCTTCGCGTGCCGTCGTTCATCGCCACTCTGGGAATGGCCTTCGCTCTCAGGGGCATTGTCCTTATCTATTCGAACGGGGCACCGACGAATCCGATCGGCTCGGGCACATTAGTGAACGTCCTGGGCGGTTGGCCCTGGTCCGAGGCCTTCTGGGCGCTGGGCGTCGCTATCTTGATGCATGTTCTGCTGCGAGGGACGACCTTCGGCCTGCACACCGTGGCCGTGGGGGGAAACACGGAGTCCGCCAGGGAGTCGGGAATCAGGGTCGACTACATCAAGATCTGGTGCTTCGTGCTGTGCGCGCTGTTGGGCGGGGTGATCGGCATCCTGGACGGCTATCACCTTGGCAGCCTCGATCCCGCCACCGATGGCCTGACCTTTACGTTCTACGGCGTCACCTCCGCTGTGATTGGCGGCACCGCGCTCACCGGGGGACGCGGCACGATGGTCGGTGCCTGCATCGGTGCGTGCGTGTTGGGTATGATCAAGGACGGGTTCCTCATCCTCGGCACCAGCTCCTTTGCACTCGACCTGGTCACCGGCCTGACGATCCTGCTCGCTATGATCCTTAATGTCCAGATCGAGCGGGCAACTTCCATCCGAGGGCCGCGCGGGTCGTTCGGCCACGCCGTCAGCTTGGTCTTCTCGATCTTCGCGCGAGGCAGAAAGGGAAGGGTGCGCTCATGACGCCAAATAGCGGGACTAACGGACCGGCCGGCGTTGAGGACGTGTTGCGGACCGAGCAGATCTCGATGAGCTTCGGTCCGGTGGTCGCGTTGCGGAGCGTGGACTTGCATCTACAGCGTGGCGAGGTTCTGGGGCTGGTCGGCGACAACGGCGCCGGCAAGACTACGCTTGTCAAGATCTTGACGGGCCTGTACAGGCCGGACAGTGGCCGCATCTATCTTGAGGGCGAGGAAGTTAGGTTCCGTTCTGTGCAGCACGCGCGTCAACACGGCATCGAGACCGTGTTCCAGGATCTGGCGCTGGTTGGCGAGCTGAGCGTGTACCACAATCTGTTTCTCAACCGCGAATACACCCGCGGCGGCTGGTTCCGTTTTCTGGCCAACCGGGCGATGCGCGCCGCAGCGAGCCGGTTTCTTGAAGACATCGGAGTCGACATTCCTTCCGTCGACACACCGGTAGCGAAGCTGTCTGGCGGCCAGCGACAGGCCATCGCCGTCGCTCGCGCCGTCCGGCAGGAGAACATCAAGATCCTGCTGCTCGACGAGCCGCTGGCGGCAATGGGCGCGAAGGAAACGTCTCTGATCATTGGGCTGATCAAGAGTCTATCCAAGAAGGCGAACATCTCGATCATCGTCATAGACCATAACTACACACACCTCTTCGAAATCTGCGATCGCATCAACGTGATACAGCATGGTCACGTGACGGTGGACAAGAGCTTAAGCGCGATCAAACTGGACGAGCTCATCGAGTTCATGGTGCAGAGCTTCCGTCGGGAAGTGGCCACAGCAGGTGCGGAATGACCCTCGCAGCCCGTGTCCTCGGCCGCAGCGGCCTTGAGATCACGGTACATCGGCCCGAAAACCTGCGTTAGGCCAAAAACAGCTTTCGGAGGTTTCAGACCGTCACAATCCGTAGTTCTCTTCCCTCGGAAATCCTTGTTAGTAAAAATGAACCAATTTGGGTAGAGTCTAAACTTCAATCATGGCTTTGATCACACCAGTCTCACGACGGGTCCAGCCAGGGAATTTGGTCACGGCGTCAGCAAACCCAGCCCGGTGGGTAATCCATGGCGCGGTGTTAATTCGACCCGCTTCAATCAATTGAATAACGCGAGTAAAATTCTCTGGGCGTGCGTTCCGGGTCGCGAGGAGCGTCAATTCGCGCCGATGGAAATTCGGATCGTTAAACGTCACGTCGCCTTGAAATAACCCGACAAATATCAGCCGGCCGCCGCTAGCTGGATAGTCAAAGGCGCTCATCATCGACTCGGCGTTACCTGTGGCGTCTAAAACCAGCGTCGGAAGATCACCTGCAGTAATCGTTTTCAAAGCCTCGAGCGTCTTTTCGGCGGTCGCATTGATAACGTGCCGAACATCCAGTTGTTGACGACAAAATTCGAGGCGCGTCGTGTCAATATCGAGAACGATGACCTTCGCTTTCGCCTCGATCGCGAACTGGATCACGGAAAGCCCAATCGGGCCAGCCCCAATCACGAGTGCTGTCTCGCCCGGTTCAATTTCCGCGCGCTCTACGGCATGACATCCGATACAGAGCGTCTCAACCAAGGCCAGTTGGTCCAGCGTGAGATTTTCCGAGACGTGCAATTTTCGGCTCGGCACGATGATTTCCTGGCGCATCCCGCCATCGACGTGGACGCCGAGCACTTGTAAGTTTACGCAGCAATTCGGCTTGCCGCGGCGACATGCGATGCACCGATTGCAGTTGAGATAGGGCTCGACCGAGCAACGGTCGCCCGGCTTTAAATTCCCGGCAGGGTCACTCACCGCGAGGACCTCGACGCCAAGCTCGTGGCCGAGGATCCGCGGGTAGCTGAAAAAAGGCTGTCTGCCATAGAATGCGTGGATATCAGTCCCGCAAACGCCGATCCGGTGAACGCGCACCAGGGCTTCCTCGGGCTCCAGCGATGGAGGCCGTTGAGTAGAAGTAAGCACGAGACGGCCAGGTTCTTCCAGGCGGATAGTTTTCACTTGATTGTAGCCGTTTTGCTTCTGTCAAACGTAAGCGCCACGCTTATGATGATAACGAGCCCGAGGATGCTCTGTTGGAAGTACGCATCGACTCCAACAACGTTCATACCGTTTTCCATGACGCCCAAAATAAGGGCACCGACAACGGTATTGATTGCGCCACCGGTCCCGCCAGTAAGCGCAGTGCCGCCTACAACAACCGCGGCAATTGATTGAAGGATGTAAACCTTGCCCAAAGCTGGATCACCGCCATATTGGCTGCAAGATTGCATGATGGCCGCGATTCCTGCTCCAAGACCTGACAATACGAACGCAAAATTCCGCGTTTTGACGATATCGATCCCTGACATCCAGGACATTCTAATGTTACTTCCGACGTAGTAAATATTCCGACCTACCGTGGTAAACCTCAGAATCACATAGAAAAGGGCGAAGACGCCGAGCGTCAAAAGCAGGAGATTTGGTAGGCCGAGCATTGCGCCGTTCACGATATCGAGCAATGCGTAAGTGGAGGCTGGGGCATCGACCGGTAGGGGTGAAACAAGCAGCGCAAGGCTCGTCAGGATGCCCCCAGTGCCGAGGGTAGCAATGAACGAGGGTATCTTGATGCGGGTCAGGATGTTCCCGTTGAGAAAGCCCGCTATCAGCGCGACGGCAACGCAGAGCGGGAAGGCCCAGATCCCAATCGTCTTCAATGAGACGACGAACACGACCGAAATGAATGACATAAGGCCCCCGACGGAGAGGTCTATTCCGCCGATGAGGATGTCATTCATCTGGCCCAGTCCGACTACCAACAAGATCGAGCAATAACTTGCGATGGTGTTGAGGTTATACACCGAAAGGA
>CAZMNG010000386.1:0-4932 GCA_964567505.1 uncultured Chthoniobacterales bacterium | reverse complement strand
GGCAGGTCGGAAGAGCTGGCCAGTGATCGGCGAAACTGAACGGTGACCTCGTCGCGATCAGTTCTGGCTTCTGCTTCGATGAGTGGTTGAGCATCTCGCAGGAGAATCAAAACACCTTGCTCAGCGCCTGCGTGCTCTATGGCTGTGCGCATCAGGGTGTCGATGAGGTTTTCCGGTACAATCTCGCCGGAAATCGCCTGGGAAACCTTGATCACCGTAGCGAGATCGAGGTGTGCGACCGGCGCCCCGATCGTGGTGGATGGATGGGAGGGTGCCGGTTCTTCCCGAAGTTGGGGATGCAATTCATCAAGCTGGCGCACTTTGCCCTCGGCACCCCAACGCAGATAACAGTGCCGAGCGTCTCGCAGGTAGGTCACCGCGATTTTGTTGAACCCACGCGCCGCATAGAACGCAGCGGCGAGTTCGCCGGCGATGCCCTCGTTCTGAACAAAACCGTTCTCGCGCGCCGAGTCGATGGCTTGCTCGTACAGACTCATCGCCTCAAGGTCGCGATGTTCGATCCGGGCGAGCTCGGCGCTCACAAGCGCAAACTTGTCGCGGAACGTCGCCGAACCATTCTCCGCCCACTCCCGGAGCTGCGCGACATGGGCTACCAACAGGTCGTGGAATTCTTTCTGGGAATCGGGTGATGCCGTATTGTAAAGGGCGGCGACCGAGAGCGCCGCATAGTAGTAGTAATCGAGCAACTGGATATGGCCTACCGAATAGCAGAGTAACTCTTTCGCGCTTCGGCTCGCAGCGACCGCTGTTTCGTAGTCTCCGGAGAGGAAGCGGGCTTTCAGTTTCATGATCCAGTACCAGCAGATCATGATGCTCATCCGATCGTCGGTCAGTTGCGCCTCGAATTCGGCTTCATCGAAGTGCAAATCGCTGAAGGTGGAGAAGTTCGATGTCTTACCGGCCATATTCAAAATGAATCGTTGTTGACTCACAATGATGTCGACGTTATCGCGGAACTTGGCCTTGCGGACGAAGTCCAGACACCGTTCAGATTCAAGCCACACCTCCTCGAGCGGCGCTCCCTTCAAAAGAAGATCGGTGATAAGATGATTCCGGCTGTAACAGGCGACCGTAAGGTCGCCGGCTTCGACAGCCGCGCGAAAAGCGGACTGGATATACTCGATAGCGGTTGTGACTGGTTTGGTCCAAAGCACCGTGATTTCCATTGCGAAGTTTGCCTTGGCCCTATAGGCAGCAAAGCCGAACTTCTCGACCAGATCGCAAGCGAGCCTGCCGAAGAGATAGCCATCCTCATAGCGATGAAAAACAGGCCCCAGAATAATCCCGAACCATGCATAGCCGGCCACCGCGGCGTCCGTTGTTCCATACTGCACACTTAAGTTCACCATCTTACAGAGGTGCAGGTAGAGCAGATTGTTATCTGTGAGTAGGGCCGGCACGAACAGGAGTGACAGCGTACGCATCGCGGCCTGCATTTCTGCCTTGGTCATGGGCGGGAGTTGGATCAGGCTTTCGATCGACCTCCCATCCAGATTCTTCCAGACTTTTTCGTATTCCGCGTGAACCTCTGTGCCGGTGGGATGAGCAGACATCTCCACGCCGAGCAGGCTGAGGCAATCGAGACAGCTGTTGGCGGCCGGCGCCATTTCCGACTTCACGACGTGAAGGTCGATCTTCAACCGGTAGACGGCTGCTTTGTCAATTTTCGGCGCGACCTGACCGAGTAACTTTTCGATGAACCGCTCAGCGTCGCTGAAGTTTCCGCTCAAAAACTCGCATTCTGCGCGTTCGAGATACACTCTGAAGGCCAGTTCGTAACAGCGTGACCAGCCTTCGTTTCCGAGCAGGGCCATGGCCACCGAGAAATAGGTGCACGCTGAAGCATAGGCAGCCGAGGCCTTGGCCGTTCTTCCGGCGCGAAGATTGAGCTTTGCGATTTGCTCCTTTTCGTTCCAGCCTGTAACCAGGGCGGCCCCGAGATTAAGCTGGTTGACGACGTCCAGGATTTTCTCGCAGACTTCATCCGGAGTCATTCTCGACAATAGTATTCGGCCGATGCGGAGATGGATCTCGGCGCGTGACGCTTCCGGGATTAACGAATAGGCGGCCTCCTGGACACGGTCGTGGAGAAACTTGTAGGAGCCATCGAGCGGCAGCACAAATCCCTGGCGCGCAGCTTCTGAAAGATCCGAGTGAACCTCCTCCCCGGATTTCTCCTGCACCGTCGCAAGAATTCGAGTCGTCGCGCTGTTTCCCAGGCAGGCGAATAGTTTGAGCGCTTCCCGGGTGCCAATCGGCAACCGCTCGAGCTTACTGACCATGAGTTCAACGACGTTATCGGTGAATCCCCGGGCATGAATGGCTTCCAGATCCCACTTCCACGTTCCGTCGCGGGCGTCGAACAGCAGGAGGCGCTCCTCGCGCAGTGCGGTCAGGAACTGAATCGCGAAAAACGGATTACCAAGTGTTTTTTGGTGCACGAGCAGCGCCAGGGGCTCGGCGGCTGCCGCCGGTCCGCAACGGAGCGTATCGGCGATGAATTCGATCACGTCGCGGAGCGACAGCGGCCCGAGCAGGATGTCGCGCACGATCGCCCCGCTCTGGCGAATCGCATCCAGCGTCCGCACAAGGGGGTGAGCGGGACTCACCTCGTTATCGCGGAAAGCGCCAACCAGCAGCAGGTGCCGGACGTCAGTCTGGGTCACGAGGTCTTCGAAAAGTTTGAGCGTTCCCAGGTCGGCCCACTGCAGGTCGTCCAGGAAGAGGGCCAAAGGATGCTCCTTGCGGGCGAAAGCGGCCAGAAAAGACCGGAACACGGACCGAAAACGGTTTTCGGCTTCCATTTGCGGAATTTCCACAACCGGCGGCTGCTTGCCGATTACCAGCTCCAGTTCGGGGATCAGGCCGATGATCAGTTGAGCATTTGAGCCAAGCGCCTCCTGCAGCACCCGGCGCCAATCGTCCACCTCCGCATCGCTCTTAGCCAGGATCTGGCGTATCAGGCTCTGGAAAGCCTGGGCAAGCGTGCCATAGGGAATATCGCGCTTATGCTGGTCGAATTTGCCGGATATGAACATTCCGCGCGGGAGCACGATCGCTTTGTGGAGCTCATTGACGATCGACGACTTGCCGATCCCGGAATAACCGGATACGAGGACTAGGATCGGTTTGCCCGTTGCCACAACCTCATTGAAAGAGTCCACAAGGACCTGGATTTCCAGATCACGCCCGTAGAGTTTCTCGGGCATGAGGAGCCTGTCTGAGGCGTCGTACGAGCCGAGGGTGAACGGATCGACGCGTTCATTAGACTCCCATTCGGCGAGGCAGCGCCTCAAGTCGGCCTCGAGGCCGGCTGCGGTTTGATAGCGCTCCTCAGCGGTTTTGGCCAGGAGTCTTAAAACGATGGCCGAAATAGTTTCGGGAATCTCTTTGTCCCGCTGCGCGGGCGGGACAGCCTGCCTTGCGATGTGGCAGTGAACCCACCCCATCGGGTCCGAGGCGGTAAAAGGGAGAGTGCCCGTGAGCATCTCATAGAGGATGACGCCTATGGAATAGAGGTCGCTCCTGGAATCAATGGAACGGTTCATCCGTCCGGTCTGTTCGGGCGCCATGTAGGCGAGTGTTCCGGCGATGGCCTCCGGAGGCCCAGGGGATTGGCGCTCACGCGGCAAGCATGAAGCGATGCCAAAGCCCATGAGCCAGATTTGGCCGGTTTCGTGATTCACCAGAATGTTGGCCGGCTTGAGGTCCTTGTGGATAATGCCAGACTCGTGCAGCGGGCCGATTGATTTCGCCAAACCGATTGCCAGATGCAAGGCAAAGCCGAGTCCCAGGGGCCCAAGGAGGACTTGATCCAGCGGCGTGCCTCCTGGATCTTCCAGCACCAGTACCGGTCGGTTCCAGTGGCGAGTCATTCTAATCGGTCGCACGGCCCACGCCGGATCCAACACTTCTCGCAGGGAGTATTCGTGGTCGAGCCGTTTCAGACTTTCCGGGCCGGGGCGCTCGGCGGCGGGAGCAAGCGCAAGAATCCGGGTTTGACCCGCCTGACTCCGCCCGCGATAAAGGATGAAGTCCTGATCCTTCCGCAGCGGCTCAAAGGCATGTTTTGAGAGTTCAATCGGAGGCGGGGCTTCTGAGAAAGAAACTGATTCAGTACCTTGAAAAGAGGCCTCCGGATGGTTACATAAAACGTTCTTCATCGTGCGGATATCGGCCTGCTGCCGGCAGCACGGACCGCGATTTTGATCATAACGGAACGGTAAGCTTGGGAGGACGCCTACACTATTACGAAGAATGGAACAATATGTTCCAGAAAAGCTCACGATGGCCGGGCGGGAAGGGAGAATGGGACGGATGGGACCTATGATAAGTCCCATCGGTCCCATGGGACGTGGCGGCAATCCAAAAGAAGCTATGTGTCCGCGAGCGATACTTTCGCTGGTATGGTTACGAGGATGCTGGTGCCACGACCGGGGCGGGTCCGAATTCTTAGTGATCCTCCTAGTCTCCTGGCTCTTGCGCGCATGTTTGCCAACCCGAATCCTTGACTGGATTCCGGAGCCAATTCCAAGCCTGACCCATCGTCTGCCACTTCGAGAGTCATCTTTTGCGGACCCGCGCTCAGAGATACGCTGATGGTCGTTGATTTTGCGTGACGCACGGCGTCGCTGATGGCTTCCTGAGCGATTCGCAGGAGATCTTGCCGGACTTCGGCCTGCAAGTGGTCGTCATGCCCCATGTTTGAAACAAACGTACAACGGAGTCTGCCGGGTATGTTTGAACGGTCGACCAGCATTCGCAGTTGGATACGAGGATTGGGTCCGAGGATTTTGTCGGCGGGTGGGTGGGTTCGAGTCTGAGATCGGAGCGATAGTTTCAACAATCGACTTCTTAGAGGATGTTTGAAAAGTCCTGGCAGATCAAGACTCACGGTACGCGGACTAGGGT
>CAZMNG010000385.1:0-4937 GCA_964567505.1 uncultured Chthoniobacterales bacterium | reverse complement strand
TCTGCCGTTACTTTCTGGGCTCCTGATCATTACGGTCCTCGGGATCCTGGCGCTTCCATTTCTGGCACTTGCCTTTATCATCCTGGCCATGTTCGGCACGACTGCGGTCTGCTATTCAATTGGGAAACGCGTTGCTCCGCAGGTAGCCGAAAATCGGTATGTCGCATGCATCTGGATTGCCATCGGGACCGCCGTTGCCTGGGTGCTCTATTGCATACCGATCGTTGGATTCCTCGCGGCCGGAGTGATCACGCTCCTCGGCTTGGGGACGTTCGGAATCTACCTCGCTGAGCGATATCGATCGAATACGCCGCGAACATTGCAGGCTGTGCCCGCAAGCGGAACGGTGCCGAAGCCGGCGGTTGTCCAATCGCCTCCTCTGACATTACCGAGCGCAGAACCCGAACTGCGAATTGGGCAAGCGCGCGCCCAATTTCTGCCTCGATTAGTCGCAAACCTGATCGATTTGACGATTATTACGTCGTTGCTCTATTCGCTTCACATCACCAACGCGATGATTGCCATGTGGGCACTTTACCGTTTCGGAATGTATGCCTGGAAGAGCGCGACTCTGGGGGAGATCGTATTGAACCTCCAGGTGCAGAAGCTGGATGGTGCAACTCTGGTTGGAGACTACTCAGGGGCGGCGATTCGCGCACTGTCCAGCTTGCTCTCGCTGATTCCGCTTGGACTGGGATTCATCTGGATTTTGTTCAATAGTGATCTCGAGGCCTGGCACGACAAGATCAGCGGGACGTATGTTGTGCGCCGCAGTCCGAGCCCGAGTCACTCCGAGATTTAATCTTAGCATGACGTTTACTCAGGTCCTTACCGTAACCTTGATGTTCGCTTCGATTGGCGCTTCTGCTGACCCAAATCCGCCGCAGGCGTCCCAAAGGCCGCATGAGATCACCGAGGCCGGTCATACCAGAAACGATCCATTCTTCTGGCTCCGGGACAGAAGTGATCCGGCCGTTCTGAAATACCTCGACGCAGAGAACAGATACACCGGGCTGGCCCTGGAATCGTCCGAAAGGCTGCAGGAGACGCTCTACAAAGAGATGCGGGGCCGAATCAAGGAAGAGGACGTTTCGGTACCGGTCAAAATTGACGACTACTACTATTATTCAAGGACCGAAATCGGGAAGCAGTACGCGATCTATTGCCGCAAAAAAGGGAGCCTCGATGCGAAAGAAGAAGTCATTCTGGATGAAAACGAATTGGGAAAGGGATTGAAGTTTTTCCAAGTCGGCGCATTGAGCGTCAGTCCAGACCATAAATTGCTCGCTTATTCAACCGACACGAACGGGAGCGAAACATTCGTTCTCCGGATCAAGTCGCTCGAGACCGGGCAGTTGTTGCCCGATGAAATCAAGAACTGCAGTTACTCATTCGCCTGGGCAAATGACAACAAAACATTCTTCTACGACCAGCTCGATGACGCGCGTCGGCCGTACAAGGCGCTTAAGCACGTTTTGGGAACGGCGGTCGACCAGGACCCGACAATTTATGAAGAGAAAGATGAGCGGTACTTTCTGGAAATATCGAAGTCTCGAAACAAAAAATACATTTTCGTTTCAGTCGAGAGCGAGCTATCCAGCGAAATTCGGTTTCTGGACGCCGACCGGCCCGACGATTCGCCAACGCTGATTCGACCGCGCGAAAATGACCTGCTCTACGACGTCGAAAGTCACGGCGATCGTTTCTTTATTGTTACGAATGAGAAGGCGAAGAATTTCAAAATAGTCGAAGCTCCAGTCGCTTCACCCGGCAAGGAAAACTGGGAGGATTTCATTCCTTACGATCCGCAGGTCAAGATTGATGGGGTCGACGCATTCGAAAACTATCTCGCAATCTCGGGTCGATTGAACGGGTTGCCAGCGATTCGGATTTACGACCTCAAGTCCGGCGAGCTTCGCGACATCAAGTTCGACGAATCCGCGTACGACGTTTCGCTTGATCGCAATCCGACATTCGACACCGATAGCGTCCGGATCGTCTATAGTTCGTTTGTTACTCCCGACTCGGTGATCGACTATAACATGGCGACCGGTGAAAAAAATGTTCTGAAAGAGAAGAGCGTCCTCGGCGGGTATGATAAGAGCAATTATCAGATGGAGCGGATTTTCGCGAAAGCGAGCGACGGCGTCGCGGTCCCGATTTCGCTGGTGTATAAGAAAGGTTTTAAACAGGATGGCACCGCGCCGCTGCTGCTCTACGGGTACGGAGCTTACGGGGTCTGCACAGACGCAGACTTCAACTCGAATATCATCAGTCTCCTCGACCGAGGATTCGTTTTCGCGATTGCGCAGGTCCGTGGTGGCGGCGAACTTGGTCGGGCCTGGTACGAAGATGGCAAACTGTTGAAAAAGAAGAACACGTTTACGGACTTCATCCGCTGCGCTGAGTATCTGGTCGATCAGAGCTACGCTTCACCGAGACGGGTGGCGATACTCGGAGGGAGCGCCGGCGGGCTCTTGATGGGTGCGGTGATGAATATGCGCCCGGATCTGTTTACGACGGTGATTGCCGCAGTCCCCTTTGTCGACCTGCTCAATACGATGTCCGACCCTTCGCTGCCTCTCACTGTAACCGAGTATGAAGAATGGGGCAATCCGCAGGATCCGAAGTATTTTGACTATATGGCGTCGTACTCGCCATACGACAATGTAACGGACAAACAGTATCCGAACTTGCTAGTCACCGCCGGCTTAAACGATCCGCGTGTCAGCTATTGGGAACCGGCGAAATGGGTCGCCAAACAGCGAACGTTGAAACCTCAGGGCAGAATTCTGTTGTTGAAAACGAACATGGGGGCCGGGCATCAGGGCGACAGCGGCCGGTTCGATCGGCTCAAAGAGACTGCGCTCGAGTACGCGTTTGCGATTTCGACACTCAAGGCAGTTTCACCGTCGGGAGAACCGTCTTTGGATCGCAGCGGTACTTCAAAATAGGTCGCGGCTGGAATTGAACGCGAGTCTCCATTCCTGCTTTTCCCAATGGCGAGTGAACCCGCTTTTTTTTAATGCCTTGTGCATCGGGATATTGCGATCATCGGTGTCAGCAAGCAAAATTGAGTGTCCATCCCGGTTCATGACTGACCATGCCTCTGCCAGCAGAGCGCAAGCGATTCCGCGCCTCCGATAATCCCCAATCACTCCAACAAACCCGACTGTCGGTTCGCCAAACGCTATAACGGGGCAAATGACTCCTATCGCCCGCCGATCCGAATCGACCGCAATGCGCCACCAACGCGGATCGTATTTAGTCGATTCCATCACTTGCAGAGTCATGTCTGCGTCGGCGATCTCTCCGAGGCGCCGCCGGTAATACTGGATCTGCAGATCGGAGGAATGCGCGGAAGTCTCTGCAATGAGCGCAACGATTTCCGATCGCTCAAACTCAGCTGCAGCAACGAAGTCGACACCGCCCAATGCGTCCGGCAAAGCGCGGCCACGCTCAAACCTCACCATCCTCCGCCATTTTTGAAATCCCAGGTCGGAAAGGAGCGATACGTCACGAGAATCTTCCCGCGCGGTGAAGTAGAGATTTTGAGCTCCGAGTGAGTGTGCCTTTTCGAGCGCACATCGAAACAGCCGGAGCGACTCCTCTCTGCTGCGGAATCGTCCAAGCAACCGGACCACTTCGACCGGGGAGCGCATTTCGCGAGGCGCGATCAGCATCAGCGCCTCGGCTAGATTTCCGTCCTCAAAACCAAGCAGAATCCAATCCGGTCTCGAACAGGAATGCTCCAGAAGAATGGAAACACGATTCCAGACTGCAGCGCTCAATTTCGATCGCAGCGACGCGAGATCAGAAAGTTCAGTAAACCTGCAGGGGAGCTGTTCCATGCCGGACTGATTTCCTACGCTCCAGCCAACCCAAGGTTTCCCGCAGCATTCTTCATCGCGCTCAAGACGATTTGAATATGCTCATCCAGGCCGACACCGAGTTTCAATGCCCAATGCTCAATTTCTGCGCGGTTGACTGGAGCAGCGAACGCTTTGTCTCTCCATTTCTTTTTTACAGATTTGACTTCGACATCGAGGATGCTTTTGGATGGTCGCACCAGGGCCACTGCGACCAAAAAGCCCGTCAATTCGTCCACTGCGACGAGCGACTTCTCCATCCAGGACTCCGGTTCGATTCCGGTCACCTCCGGCGCATGCGCGAGGATAGCGCGCACGATCGCTTCGTCAACACCTTGCTCCCGGAGAATCCAGGCACCCTGGTTCGGGTGCCCGTTCATTGCCACATCGGGGTACCGCTCGTAATCAAAATCATGCAAAAGACCGACCACACCCCAGACATCGGCGTTGCCACCAAACCGGTCCGCGTATGCACGCATCGCCGCTTCGACCGAAAGCATGTGCCTTCGGAGCGAATCGCTCGCGGTGTACTGGCAAACCAAATGCCACGCGTCGTCTCGAGTTGGGATCATGGCCGAAAGATCGTCTTGGATGCACGGATGTGAACAAAATTTTTTAGACAAAAGTTCATACATTGTGCAATTGACCCGGCGCCCTCGCCACGGTTAACCTGATGATCTCGGATCGTTCCGAATGAATCAAGGAACCTGGGAACCACGAATTGTAAACTGGCCTTCAATTGAAGGTTCACCGATGCCTTTGGGAGTTAGTTATATTCCCGCAGAGGCGGCATATAACTTTGCGCTATACTCCAAAAACGCGACGGAGGTAACCCTACTTCTGTTCAACAAGGAGAGCGATGTAATGCCTGTGGTCGAATTCTGGCTCGAGCCGTTGGGACACAAGACCAAGCGAGTCTGGCATTGCAGATTAAAAGATAGCGACATCGACGGCGCCTGCCATTACGCGTACCGCGTCAATGGTCCAATGGGAGGCTGGGTAAATGAGAGGAATGCGTTCGATCCGGAAAAGCTATTGCTCGATCCGTATGCAAAAGGAGTCTATTTC
>CAZMNG010000384.1:0-4952 GCA_964567505.1 uncultured Chthoniobacterales bacterium | reverse complement strand
CACTGATTTCAACATGCGCGATATGTTCGAGACCGCTACCTTTCAGGGCTTCTGGCGTTTCCTGCTTCGCTACCCAAGCATGTGCTGGCATGAGTTCCGCCGCTCGTTGAACAAGGCGCTCTTCTGCCAGTCTCTGCAGCGGCTTGTTCCCGAGATTCAAGTCGACGACTTAGTGGAGGGAGGTGCGGGCGTTCGCGCGCAAGCGCTGCATCGATCCGGCGAACTGGTACAGGACTTTTGCTTTGTGCGACGGAAGGGGGCGCTGCATGTGCTGAATGCGCCGAGCCCTGCCGCAACGGCAAGCCTGTCGATTGCAGATGAGATTCTGGAGAACGCGAAGGATGGCTTCGCCATTTGATTAGGCAGGGCGTGCGGCGGTTTCGCTCTGCGATCTCGCTATGATTCGTGGCAACGAGTCCCTGATACCGGAAGAGAATTTGGGGAGAACACCGTAGTCGATAACCTGTTTTAGTCGCATCTTCAGCAGTCTGGGGTGCAAAGAAGGGAACCGCTAAAGTGCTGGCAGATTCCACTTCTCTGCATCCCTTTTTCTTTGCAGGCGGTCGCGTCGTCAGCGCACGCCCGCACGAGCATAACCTACCGGGCAATGGTTCCCGCAAAATTCGAGAAGCCGCGGGGACGGCGCCTTTGGGAGACACACCGTGGGTCCAGATTGAACCAGGCTCTTTAGATTTGTCGCGCCGCGCGCGTCAGTTAGGATCAGTCGGTCGAGTCGTTGGGTAGGCCACGAAAGATGTCGGAGATTCAAATGTCGCAGAAAGATCGGGACGTTGTCGCCTCCATACAGGCGCTACGCGCCATTGCCGTAATCTGCGTGGTACTGAACCACTTTTTCCCTCACGCCGTTCCAGGCGGTTATATCGGCGTTGACATTTTCTTCGTGGTTTCCGGTTTCCTGATTAGCTCACATCTTCTGAAGGAACTTCAGGGCGGGGATTTGAACTTCAGCCGGTTCTATCTTCGCAGAGCGCGCCGATTGTTGCCCGCTTCTCTGCTCGTGCTGGCGTTCACCGCCCTCAGCGCATATCTGCTAATGCCATCGGCTTGGGAAGCGACCAATTTGAAGGACGTCGCTGCTGCCGCAGTCTATGGAGTGAACTGGTGGCTAGCGGCGAATGCCGTCAATTATTTCGACGACACGGGCGTCGTCTCGCCTGTTAAACATTACTGGTCGCTATCGGTAGAAGAGCAGTTCTATCTCGTTTGGCCGGCGCTGATGTATTTTTCCCTCCGCGCCGCAATGACAAGGACCCGGCGTAGCGCGATGAGCCTCATTCTCCCGGTAATCGGGGTTCTGATGACGGTGATTCTGGCGCTTTCACTGATAGCGGCGATCCTGGCGATCCATCACAATCGGACGGCGGCTTACTTTCTGACCTACGCACGAGCTTGGGAATTCGCCGCCGGTGGGCTGGCGGGTCTGATGCTCCGCAATCTGACTAGGCGATTAACGTCGGGTTGGATCAAGCCACTGTTCGGCGCCGCTTGGTTAACGCTCATTGCCTCGAGCTGGTTTCTCAGGCCGGACTCACGCGTTCCCGGTCTTGCGGCGGTGCCGGTAGTCTTCGCGACTGGGATCATCCTGGTGATAGGGGACAACCATGCTTCGCCTCTGGCGGGGCGAATTATGAGATTTGCACCCGTGCGATGGCTCGGCGATATTTCCTATTCACTTTACCTTTGGCACTGGCCGCTCTTGATTCTGACGCCTTTCGCCCTTGGCGTCGCTAAGCTGGATATGGCCCAACTCCTTGGCGTGCTCGGGATTTCGCTTGTGCTTTCGGCGATCACCAAGCGACATGTCGAAGACCGCTTCCGTTTCCCCCGGCCGGGCCAGGAACGTGCTTCGCGATCCTTGCCCCATGCGCCCGCCCTCACCGTCTATCTGCTCATGTCCGCTGGGCTGGCGAGCTGCGCTCTTTTCGGCGCCCGATTCGTCGAGGGCAAATCGATCAAGGTCGGGGAGCAGCTTTACCGCCTTTCGCTGAATCCCGGTCCCTGCTTTGGGGCGCGCGCCACCGACCCAGGAGTTAGTTGTTCAAATTCGCATCTTTTGGCCGACGCGGATTTTGCGCTGCAAAACTGGAAAACGCAAATCAATACACTACCTAACGGACGTTATTGCCAGAATGCGCCGGGCGATCCCGCTCTTGCTCCCTGCGGGTTCGGCGCCGCGGAGGACGCGCTCAAGAGACGCATCGCTCTCTTTGGCGATTCTCATGCTGGCATGTGGGAAGCAGCTCTGGCTAAATTCGTGGTGCCGCTGGGTATTCGCGTTCAATCCTTCGTCGCGTCATCCTGTGTAATCACAGCCGACGACCGGTCGCTGGCGACATATCTGGCGCCTGAGAATCGCGATGCCTGTCGCAGTTGGCGGAGGACAGCTGAGGCGGCGATCATCGCGGACCAACAAATCGATACGGTCGTCATCACAGACAACGCCTATAACCAGAAAATCCTTGACGGAGCGAGTAGCTGGAGCGAAGACGACGGTCGCGGCATCGCCGAAATCCTGAAGCGTTTTCGCGCGGCGGGTAAGCGCGTGATCGTCATCGACGATGTCCCCAATCTGCCGTTCAAGCTGCCTGATTGCCTGGCTCGGACGCGGACAAACATCGATCCGTGCACTGTCGAGCAAACCCAAATCCCGACCAGTACGCCGCTTGGACGTGCCGCAGCGCTCATGCCCGCTGGAGAGGTCGATTATCTGACATTCAAAGATGTGTTTTGCGATGGAGCCTTCTGTCACACGGTGATCGGCGGCATTCCCGTCTATATGGATGGCGATCACATTTCCGCGCCCTTTGCGCGCACCCTGGCAGACCGTCTGGAAAGATTGATCACTAGGAATGGTCCGGCCGACCAACATGGATCGATTGTGCCTGCGCCGGTCAAAGCTCAAGCGCATCAAGACTAGTCCTGGAAGACAGAAAGGCTAGGTATGGACTGCCCGCTTCGCTCCCCGAACGTTCTCCAGATCGCTCCGTTCTTCTTTGGCGTGGACAAGAGGATTCTTACTGGACAATGATCCCTGTCAAATTGGAAGGTGCCCCGGGGCGGCTGCTCGAAGACGCAACAAAGGTCGTCACGCTTGATCCAGTGAGAGTGGCTGTGAAGCTGTTGTTCGAGACTGTGAGCGCTGCCTGCGCGGCAAGGTTGTTGTTCGGATCGGTGATATATGGAGTGACAGAAGCGGCACTCAAGCCCGAGAGGCCAAAAGTCTGAGAGACACTCCCCGAGTTTTCATTGATTACGACGATCTCGAAGGCCCCGGTGCTCTGGTTCAGGAACGCAGTCACATACACAAGATTCTGGGGATTGGTCGTTGCGCTGACTCTCACTTGCCCCGAACGCACGAATTCGCTGTAGTTCCCGATTGCGTAGAACCGCTTTGCGGGATTGTAGTTTTCGTCCGTCAGCCCATCGTTGCACCCCGGTGCAGGGGTGCCATTGGCCGTTTCTGCGGCCAGGTTCCAGTAGAACCACGCCGAGCCGCCGATCAACGTCAGGAAGTCGTGGATGTTGTGTGCGTAGGTCAGCGCATCGGGATTCATGCTCCCGTCGTAAATGGCAATGTCTGTGTCATCGGGGCACGGTCCGTTCGCGCCGCCGTTTACCTCTGTCTGCCAGATTCTCTTTCCCGCTACAGAGGATGGGGGGTTGGTGCTGGATTGTGTATAGTCCGCGCAGCAGTTATAGCCGCTCTGAAAGCCGTCTGTTCCCTGGCTTCCCACACCCGTCCAATACGCATGCCCTGCCACGATCGGAACATGTGGCCCGCAGTTCGAGTCCTGCATGCAATTCGTGATGTAGTCATCCCGGAACCAGTAGCCACCCTCTGGCGCAAGAATGGGAATCGAGCTAAGCCCCGCGGAAACCATTGCTGGATAAAGATAGGTCGCGATGAATGTGTCGATGTTCGCGGCGTACTCCGCGGTTGTGAATGTACCCTGAGAATTTAAGGGCTCGTTGATAGGAGACACGACAGAGATGGGCACGCCATTGGCCTGGAAGTACTGAATCTTCGCGATGTCGTAGGAAGCTGTGTAGGCATACGAACTGGAGTCTAGGGTCGCTGGGTTGAAGCCCAAGTTCACCTTGGCGCCGCGCGCCACCGCGAGCTGTAGCGTCGGCAGGTCGGGGGCGTTGCCCGACGTTTGATTGTCCTGAATCCTGATCCATTCCAAACCAATCGAGTTTCCGGAAGCGCACGAGCCATTCGAGGTCGAGAAAAAGCAGTCAGCCTGAGCAGAACTCAGATTATTGTTCCGTTCGTTGTACCCAGTCGACGCTCCCCACCCATCGATCGTCTGATATGTGACAGAGCCGTTGATGGCGGCGGTTTGCGCCTCGCCGCGGAGCGAAAACCCGTGCAGGATAAGCGCGAGAGTCCCGTAAAATAGCGCACTTCTGTAGGTCGCAATTCTCATAGAATCCTGATCCCAAAAAAGAAACAGCTTCGGCTTTGGCCAATGATGCGTTGGTCGAGCGATGGTGAGGAATTGTCGATGGCAGTCTGTATCACGTGTCAGGTTGTGTGCAAACAAATCAAGATAAACGTCCGAAATCCGAAGTAAGGATGATCTCTTAGAACTCGTTCTCTACATTCCAATGTAGTGCGTATGCACGACATTGAAGGTGAAGCGACTGCAAAGTCTACAACGTTTGGCACGTTATTCTTGTACCCTCTCGCTTGTTCAGCAAGCTTGACGGCGGCCACTTTTTTCGATAAAGCCGCCCCTTCGCCAAGACATCATCGACAATGCTCAAAATCGGGGGGGGGGCGCGATTGCCTTGACCGCAGCTTGACGGCAAGCCCAGCCATCACGGCACCGTCACCGTCGTCGTATTGGACGGCGAACTTTGATCCCCCACTCCATCCACGCTTTCGACAACATAGTCGTAGACCTGGCCGCCTTGCACGGTTGTAT
>CAZMNG010000383.1:0-4963 GCA_964567505.1 uncultured Chthoniobacterales bacterium | reverse complement strand
TCGAAGAGCGGGCGCCGCTGCTGATTGCAACCGTTACGCCGACCCAGATCTTTCTGAGCATAATAACCCCCCTGTTCACGCAGATGCTGCGTTAACAGGAGTCATTAGCCGTGAATATGGTCAGGCAGTTTCCCCGTCGCGGGGAGGCAAACTCCATTGCCTTGTGCCGAAAATAATCCAGCCCGGCTTCCCGGCAAGGGGATTTTTGTTCCTGGGCCGAAGTTTCTCGCGAATGCAGATTGCATGCGGATTCTTGACTTAAAGTGTCGCGCGAACCAAGGATTGGCCCGATGCCACATCCTTTTTCCGCGGCGAAGCCGCTCGGGTTTGCTGCAATTCTTCTCTCGTTGGCCGGGTGCGCCAATATCGCCCAGAAAAACGGTGGTGCCACTGCACCGATTGTACCGCTGAAACCGTTTGCGATAGACGTCGCGACGCAACGGGCGCACGAGGTGCGACTCCAGCTCTTTCTGGACAAACACGAATTCAGGCCCGGCGTAGTGGATGGCCGGGCCGGCGAGTTCTTTGCCAAAGCCCTCCGGCAATACAATCAAGCGAATGGGATCCCAGAGTCCACCCTGCCCGATGTGTCCGATGTAACGCCTTATACAACCTATACAATCACCGCGGATGACCTGTCCCGGATCGGGACCATGGCTACGGACAACGCAGACATTGCCAAACAGAAATCTTGTCCGTATACGAGCTTGAGTTCACTTGTCGCCGAACGATTCCATACGACGCGCGCGTTTTTATCGGCGCTCAATCCGGGGCAGGAGGTGGACCAGTTGCAAGCCGGCGATACGATTCAGGTGCCGAATGTCGCGCATCCGTTCCGGATCGATCATTTGCCGGCGATCAGCAAAACGCCTCGGAATCCGCATCGCGCGCGCCGGAAAATCAGCATCGATGTCTCAACGCGAATGCTGGAGGTCTGGGACAAGGATAAGGTCATTGCCTCATTTCCGATTACACCGGGATCAAGTGAGCACCCTGCACCGATTGGAGACTGGGAAATAACCGGAATCGCAACGTTTCCGTGGTTTCGCTATGACGAAGGCGTATTGGAACGAGGCGAACGAACGGAGGTTTTTTTTAATTTTCCTCCCGGTCCGAGAAGCCCGGTTGGCATTCTATGGATGCAGTTAAACCGGCCCGGCGTCGGCATTCACGGCTCCCCAAATCCGGAAACGATCGGACGCGCTGGAAGCCACGGCTGTATCCGTCTGGCAAATTGGGATGCAGCACTGATCCGGACCCTGGTCACAACCGGGACGCCTGTGAATATTCATTAGCACCGGTGCAATTAACGGCTACAACTCAAAAAATAACTGGCAAAGTGACATGCCCGGTGCTCCCGTTCTCTCTAGTCGACATCGCCACGGTTCGATTCGAGGCGACCAGACTCAATCACCCCCCGAAATCAAGCATGCCTGAAATGTTAGACCTCGCGCTTTCGCGACGTCGGCAAACGACCTTCCTCATTTCAGTTGTCACACTATGAAAGCTGCAGTTTTACATCAGTATGATTCGACCCTCAACAACACGGATTTCGTCGCTTTTGAGGAGGTCGCCGAACCAAAAGTTCAGGCAGACACCGATGTGATCGTTCGGATCGGCGGTGCCGGTGTGTGTCGCACTGATCTCCATGTCATCGAGGGGATCTGGCGCCAGAAAGTTCACGTGGAGTTGCCCTATATCATGGGGCACGAGAACGCTGGTTGGGTCGAGGAAGTCGGGAAAGGGGTCTCGGAATTTAAGCGTGGCGATCCGGTGATCTGCCATCCCCTGATTTCAAACTGCCACGCTCTCGCGGCGCGGCGCGGCCAAGATATGCATGTCGAAGGCAGCGAGTTTCCCGGGATCAACACAAACGGTGGGTACGCCGAGTTGTTGCGGACCGGCGAAAGCTCGCTGATCAAGCTGCCGCAAACGCTGGCCCCTAAAGACGTGGCGCCGCACGCAGATGCAGGGTTGACCGCATACCACGTCGCCAACAAAGCCGCACATCATCTGCTTCCCGGCGAACGCGTCGTAGTAATCGGAGTCGGCGGCCTGGGGCACATCGGCATTCAGGTGCTCGCCGCTCTCTGCTCTGCTGATATTATTGCGGTCGACCGCTCAGATACGGCGCTCTCGCTCGCGCAGGAGTGCGGCGCGCACCATACGGTCAGCGCCGATGAGCACCTGATTGAAGCTGTCCTTGCGCTGACAAATGGTAAAGGTGCCGAAGCGGTCATTGATTTTGTCGGAGAAGGAAATTCCATCGATAACGGCCTCGCAATGACGAGAAATAATGGAGCCTATTATATCGTCGGGTATGGAGGCGAGATTCGCATATCCGCGCTGGATATGATAACGACCGAACGCAGAATTATTGGGAACCTGGTCGGTAACTATTCTGAGCTGGTTGAGCTCATGGAGTTAGCGAACAGGGGGAGAGTGAACCTCACGACAAACTACTATAAACTCAGCGATGCAAACAAAGCGCTGCATGATCTGCAGCACGGGAAAGTAAAGGGCCGCGCAGTTCTGGTACCGTAGTCATATCACCAAATCACGTTAGGAAAGCCATGTTTACCACCAAGTCCGGAGAGAAGATCTTTATTGTCGATGGTCACGTAACGCTATGGGACGGTAGCGATGAGAATATCAAAAATCGATACGGCGAAGAGTTCATAAAATGCTTTTACGATTATCACAAGTTAAGCCCTCAAGAATATATTTGGCCGTACAAGAAGTATCAGAAGTATTCCGAGGAGGACTTCGAGCAGGACGTTTTTCAGAATGGGTACGTCGATGTCGCGATATTCAATCCCCAGTTTCTGGGCGACTTCTATTATAGCGGGTTTTCGAATGTCGCCCGGAACGAAGGATTCCGGAAAAAACATCCGGGTCAGGTGATTACGAATGGCTACTGGGATCCTCGAAATGAAGAGGTTGGACTGAAGCAGCTCGAGGAGGATGTTCAAAGGTACAAATGGCCCGGCGTGAAACTGTACACAGCAGAATGGAAGGGCGATTCGAAAGGCTGGAAGCTGACCGATCCGTGGTCGTATCGATATCTGGAGAGATCCCAGGAGCTTGGCCTGAAGAACATCCATGTCCACAAAGGCCCGACAATTCGTCCTCTGAACAAAGATGCGTTCGACGTGGGCGACGTCGACGAGGTGGCCTCCATGTTTCCCAAGCTTAACTTTATTGTTGAGCATTGCGGTCTCCCGCGACTCAGCGATTTCTGTTACATTGCCGCGCAGGAGCCCAACGTCTACGCCGGGCTCGCGGTCGCAATTGCGCTGATTCACACGCGTCCGCGTTATTTCAGCGAGATTATCAGCGAGTTGCTGTTTTGGCTCGGGCCGGATCGAATTCTGTTCGGAAGCGACTACGCACTCTGGCAGCCGAAGTGGCTCATTGAACGCTTTATCGATCTTGAGCTGCCCGAGGATCTTGCGGCAGAGACCGGTCAAATCACGTTCGAGGCCAAGAAGAAGATTCTCGGCGAGAATGCGGCCCGGCTTTATAACATCGAGATTCCCGGACGGAACGAGAGCGGCGCACAGGCTGGATCTCAAAAACCGGAGCCCGCAGCGTCGGTTGCCTAGCCTGCATTTTTTACACCCCGTGAAAAATGCACACCCAGTGCCGATCCGGCCCAGGCCGGATCGGGGCGAGCACCCTTCTAAAACGGCGAGACAAATGATCTGCGTGGACCGAACAGAGGAGGTCTGGTCAGCGCTTAGCGTGGTGACCGATCCTGAAATCGACGAATCCGTCGTTTCACTGGATTTCGTTACGGATGTGAAGGTCGCTTCCGACTCCCGAGTCGAAATAGACTTCCGACTTCCGACCTATTGGTGCGCTCCGAACTTTGCCTTTCTCATGGCGAGCGACATGCGTGATGCTGTGGCTGCTTTAGAATGGGTCACGGAAGTTTCAGTTAAACTCTCGGATCATTTTAGTGCTGACCTCATCAATCGAAGCGTTGCCTTGCGTCAGGATTTTCGTGACGCCTTTCCTGGAGAAACAGACGGCGATCTTAGTTCCATCCGCCGGAAGTTTCTTGGCTGCGCATTCGAGCGCAGACAAGAATTGCTCTTGCGTTATCTCGTGGCCAAAGGGCAGACCCCGGATTGGTTCAGGCGCGCACTGTTGTCTGAGTTGATGGCGCTGCCGCTCGATCCGGAGGGAATTTCGTTGCGCAACCTTTATCTTTTTACGATGCGTCGGATGATTCCGGGCGGTTTGCAGGAATCTTTGGCTTTCGTCACGGTGAATGGGGAGTCGTTGGAGGCCCAGGATTTCAAAGCCTATTTGCGTCAAATAACCGGAGTCCGCCGGACCGCGGAATTCAACGGCTTCCTTTGTCGGAGTCTGCTCACTGAGCGCGTGAAAAGAATGGGTGAAACCGGAGACAAAGGCGAAGGGCGAAGCACGAAAGACGACCTCTCGGCGAACGGCGAACGGTGAACGGCGAACCCCTGCAAGCCCGGCACCGAGGATCGGGCCGATCCAGTAGATCCACCAGCCCTGCCAGATCCAGCCCACCAGTTCCGGCCCGAATGACCGCGCCGGGTTCGCGCTCGCGCCTGAGAGCGGCGCTTCCAGCCATGTCAGTATGCAAACGGATGCGGCATACCGCGCAACGGGCGATCCATTTTGACTGTCGCGCCCTTGCTCGCTTCCTTTTCCCGTTCGATGCTGCCTTCCACCCTTTGCCCTCATACCGCATCGCGGACGCGAGTCAAGGCATCGTGCGCAGCGGCTGGAGCCTGAGGAGATTACCATGCGCATCCTGAAAGTATTAGAGAAAACCGCGAAAATCAGTGCGCCGATCTCGAACGCTTACATTGATTTTTCGCACATGACTTGCTCCGTTGTAGCAGTTATCACCGACGTCATTCGAGCTGGTGAACCTGTCGTCGGTTATGGATTCAATTCGAACGGACGCTATGGGCAGGGC
>CAZMNG010000382.1:0-4965 GCA_964567505.1 uncultured Chthoniobacterales bacterium | reverse complement strand
CTGGGCCTGGACCACATCCTCATCCGGGCGGCCCAGCTGGTCTCCGGCGGGCCCAATCAAAGAATCGGAACTCCGAAGTCTGATCGAACTCGCTGTCGCCGACATGCCGGAAGCGGCTTCGGATCGTTCCAGCCTCCAGCACGTCATCGCGAAGCGAAAAAATCGAACCCGCGAATATTTCAATAAGCTCGCCGGAAAGTTTGGGCGAAGCTATTGCCCCGGCCGCTCGTGGCAAGCGCTTACCTATCTGTTCCTGACGACGATGCCCGCGATTGATGTTGCGGACCTTGGGGCCGGCGAAGGCACGCTTTCACAAATCCTCGCCAAACGAGCTCGAAAAGTCATTGCCGTTGATTTGTCGGAGCGGATGGTCGAAGTCGGTGCGCAACTCGCCAGAGAGCATGGTATCGACAATCTGGAATATCGTCTCGGCGACCTCGAAGAACCACCGATCGCAGACAATTCAATCGACCTTGCGATCTTCAGTCAGGCGCTGCATCACGCACACAGTCCGCAAAAGGCTGTCGTGGCGGCCGGGAAAATTTTGCGGCCCCGGGGCCGCATCATGATTCTCGATCTGCTCGCGCACGGCTTCGAACAAGCACGGGAACTGTACGCGGATCTTTGGCTCGGATTCAGCGAAGTGCAATTGGTCCATTTGCTGGACCAGGCCGGCTTTCGCGAGACCGAGGTACAGGTTGTCTCGAAAGAAATGAGCAGCCCGTACTTTCAAACGGTCCTGGCGACCGGAGTGAAATAAAAAATCGGCGGCCGTCAAACCGGAACTTGCGACCCGACGGCGGACTTGCTGCACTGGTGTCCTGTCCCCGTGAAATGCCTCTTGTTACTGCTGTTCGTACTCAACCCGCTTCGGGCGCACGCCGAGTGGAAGACCACAGAAAGGGAGGATTCGCCGGTCCCAGGCACCAAAATCATGGCTTCGGTGCTTCGAGTGACAGACCGCGCTAACAACGCGAATCTCAGTTTTGTCTATTTTACCGCCGGCGAACTTGTCCTCGAAACGGTTCCAAACCTGGACGCTCAATTTCGAGGGCTCAGAGAGATTGTTGAGTCCAAAGGGGCGATCGCTGGAATCAATGGCGGCTACTTTGACGAGGCGCTTTCACCCATCGGGCTACTGGTCAGCAATGACCGGGTGGTCCACGGTGTACAGAGAGCAAAATTGCTTTCCGGCATTTTCTACGTCAAAGCCGGCCAACCGGCGCTCGTCAGAACCCGTGAATTCCCGGGCGTTAAGGGAGTCGAGCAAGCCATCCAGTGCGGCCCGTTTCTGGTCGATGACGGACGCGCCGTGCCGGGGCTCGACAACCGGCGCGTTGCGGCAAGAACATTTATCTTTTCATGCGGCTCATCCCTTTGGGGATTCGGCATCTGCCGCTCGGTCACTTTAGAGGAACTGGGCCGGATTCTGGCGGAAATACCGCTCGTTCCGGACCATCCTGTGTACCGCGCGCTCAACTTCGATGGCGGATCGTCGACGACATTTTGCGTCAAGACCGGGAACGGAATGATCTTCTCCGAAGGCAGGCCGATCGTGAGCAACTACCTGATCGCAAAGCCAAAGGGTTAGTGTGTCCGATCCGTTCCGTCAGAAACACGGGCCTTTGCCGGCGGCTCTGCCGGCCCAATTTTTTGATTGATTCCAGCGCAACAGTCAAAGAATGTCCCGCGTTCGTTGTACGACATCTTTATGAATCTGAAGTTTGCAGTCTGCCTTGGAGCGACGCTGTTTTTTCTAACCGTTTCAACGTTCGCGCTCGACCCCGAAAAACAAGCCGCCATCGATCGATACAAGGAACCGTTCGCCATCTATCTATCGGCGATCGACGAGCTCGGGACCGCATTGAGCGCCGTGAAGACAGATGCAGACCTCATCAAGGCGGCGGACAAGTTCTGCGACGAGGCTAATAAGTTTGTCGACGACTTCAACGCGAACAAGGAACTGTTCGAGAGCTCACCGGTGGTCAAATCGATGGACAACGATCCGGACGCCAAAAAGGCGATGGACGATTATCTGGAGTCGTTAAAAAACAAACTCGAAGATGCGCGACCGATCTTTGATCAGCTGATCGAAGCGCTGAGTCGGTATACGACTTCACCGGAATTGAATCGCGTTCGGGACCGAGTCGCAGCCACGTTCCAGCGGCTACAGTTAATCTATGGCTAGTGTCGTGTTTGCATTGACAACCGGGACCGACAACTGACGACTCAAAATTGAACGGCGGCGCGCCTGCTCCTCGTCGCCGAGTACCGGCTCCATTTTCAGGTCGATCGGCGCATCGGGCAAGGTGATCCACGATCGGCACCCTCCGAAAGCCGGACGAAACGGCAACTCCCAAACCGGAGAAATCCGGAACGCCCGCAGGAAGGCCACGTACAGACCTTCCTTGTCATCGTAGTGGAACCGTTCTTCGATCACGGAAGGCTGCAGCACGTGAAACGCTTCCAGCGATTCAACCAAGCTCAGGTCTTGCACGCGCGTCGCAAACTCGACATCCACAAACACCGAAATCGGGACAGGGTCAGTCTTTGGCGCAGGATCCCTCTCCCGGCCCAAACGGGTGCGCTCAATCTGCTCATGGAAAAAAGTAGGAAAGAGAAAGAAACGACGGTGCTTGAATTCAAACCCAGTCCGGCCTTCCGCGATACCTCCCTTCCGAAAAATCAAACTCGTCTCGCCTCGCTCAATGGATGCACAGACTATTGCCCATTCTTTAAAAGCCGGGACGCCGCTCGGGCGTTCGGTCTGCGATTTTTCCTGCGTGCGAAGTGTACTCTCGGTTGTCGGTGCTTCCATCGAAACTTTCTGTCGTGTCCTGTCCCCGCAATAGCACAAGATGAAACGATTGCACTCCGGAAATACGGGTGCGGTTCCCTCCGGCCCTTGCGCCTCTATCCACTAAGGGATATTTAGTTGCGCGTTTCATTTCCTTGATCACCATCTGCACACCATGTCCGTGAAGATTGACCTCCATTGCCATTCTTATTTTTCTGGTGACGGGGTCAGCAGTCCGGAACAACTCATTCACGCCGCTCGCAAAAAGGGGCTTAATGGGTTTGCGATCACCGATCACAACACCTGCGATGCCGTAACCTATATGCTCGATAAGGGCCTCATGCGGGAAGACGGCTTGCCGGTGCATGATTTACTGATTGTTCCGGGCGTCGAAATAACAACCGCCGAAGGGCACCTCCTGTGCATCGGGGCAGTGCTCCCGAATTTGAAGGGAAGACGAGCGCTGGAAGTCTGCCACTTGATTCATGAAGCCGGCGGCCTCGCGATTCCGCCGCACCCTTACGACCTTTTCCGCGCCGGTATCCGAGAAAACGTTCTGAATAAGCTCCCAATCGATGCAATCGAAGTTTTCAATGCCGCAAGCACGCTGAAACGGTACAACCAGTCAGCGTTCAATTATGCTGTGAAACGCGGACTACCGATGACCTCCGCAAGCGACGCCCACCATCACGCCGCCCTCGGTCGCGCATTCACAATCCTGAAAACCGACGACTTTTCCGTTCGCGGCATCCTGGAGCAAATCCCGAAACAGAACGACCTCAACCAGGAATATATTTCTATGAAAGATAATCTGCGAAAGACCTGGAACAACTGGCTCCGGCTGCGCAAACGGAAATCGATCAACGAAATGCTGTCCAACCACGAAAAATCCGGTTCGTAGCGTGCGTCTCAAGAGACTCTGACCGCGTGCGTTTTATCCAGCCGCAGGATACCGCCATCGGCAAATTGGACCTGCGCTTTCGGGTCGGAGACCTTTTCGCCACGCCATTGAATGCTCCCCTGCTCTACGAGCCGGCGCGCGTCGCTCCGCGACCGGGCCAGCGCGAATCCTTCCGAGTACGCCCTCACGACGGCGGATACGATATCGCCACCAAGCATCCCAGCACTGACTTCTGGAAGATGCACTGAATCCAGGTCCCGTTTCTCGAACCGGAGATTGAACTCGTTGAGCGCCGCCTCGGCTGTGGTTCTGCTATGGAACTGTTCCACGACTCTGGAAGCAAGTCGCTTCTTTGCCTCCATCGGATGAATCGCCGGCACCGTCTGGCCGAATAGAACTTCGTAATACCGGGCCATCAGCGGATCCGAGATACTCATCAGCTTTCCGAACATCGCCGCAGGCGGCTCGCTGATCCCGACATAGTTGTTCAGACTTTTACTCATCTTCTGGACACCATCGAGTCCTTCGAGAATCGGCTGCAAACAGGCGATCTGCTGGGCCTGACCCTCCTCCTTCTGAAGGTTACGGCCGACCATGATGTTGAAAAGCTGGTCTGTTCCCCCGAGCTCGACATCCGCCTTGATCATCACCGAATCCCAGCCCTGCATGATCGGGTACTGCAATTCATGGAGAAACACTGGGTGCCCGGATTCGATGCGCGCCCGAAAATCGTCCCGCTGCAGCATCTGCTGAAGCGTTACCCGGCTGTTCAATCGAACAACCTCCATGTAATCCATTTTCCCGAGCCACGCGCTGTTGAAGACAGTCTCCGTTCGATCCGGATCGAGTATTTTGAATGCCTGCGTCTGATACGTCTCGGCGTTAGCCATCACCTGTTCGCGGGTCAGCAGCGGCCGGGTCGTCGATCGTCCGCTCGGATCGCCTACCATTGAGGTAAAATCGCCGATGATCAATATGGCCGTATGACAAAGCTCCTGAAACTGGCGGAGTTTGAAGAGATTAATCTAGTGCCCAAGGTGCAAATCCGGAGAAGTCGGGTCGACGCCCAATTTGATCCGCAACGGACGATTCTCTTCGAGCTTATTCTTTAGTTCCGCCTCGCTGATTAACTGTGAGCCACCCCGTTTCAGAAGCTGCAAAGTCTGTTCCGTCGATTCCATGGTCGGCACCTCAACGTAGCCTGAAAATCTCACGAGCCAACTTTGTCGTGATCAGACTAGCCAACCCTTCGAGGGACTCTCTCTCC
>CAZMNG010000381.1:0-4971 GCA_964567505.1 uncultured Chthoniobacterales bacterium | reverse complement strand
CGCAGGGCTACTGTTTTTGCCCTATCTCAACGGGGAACGCATTGCGCGAAAATCGAATTCGAGGGGTCAGTTCTTTGGTCTTACGAGCCTGCACACCATCGGCCACTTGAATCGTGCAGTGTTGGAAGGGGTTGCATTCGCCGCCAACAGGCAGATTGCATTATTCCGGCAAAAAGGCTACCGGTTCGATCGGATCCTGGCAGCCGGCGGCGGAGCCAAGAGCTCGCTCTGGTTGCGGATCAAGGCAAGCATCTACAATTGTCCGGTGGTGATCCCCTCCGAGCCGGAGTGTGGAGTCGTTGGTTGTGCGATCCTTGCAGGAGTTGCTTCCGGTCTTTTTTCGGATCTGGAGACTGAAGCTTCCAGGCAAGTCCGATACGTTGGCGAAATCGAACCAAACCCGGAATGGGAAGAGCGATATGCGGCCGCGCAACGGTTGTTCGATGATATTTACGACAGCAGCGAACGATTTTGGGACCGATTTTAACGTGATGCCCAAGCCGGGCGCGCAATTGGCGCTTTGCGCCGGCACCGGGCGATAGTGCAGACTTGATTCTTGACTCGCGGCAGTAGCTTAATGGCGGTTCGATTTGCGGCCAGTGCGTCACTCATGGATCCAACATCGTCCAGATTGGAGGAAAAACTCGAAATTGCGGTGCGCGCGGCGTGGCTGTACCACGTCGCCGGAAACACGCAGCATGAGATCGCTCGGAAACTGCAAATTTCACGGCCCACTGCACAGAGACTCGTGGCATTTGCGCTGGAACGGGGTCTGATCAAGGTTCGGGTCAACCACAAAGTCGCGAGCTGTTTGGAATTGGCCGTCGCCTTGCGCGAGAAATTCAATTTGGGGGTGTGCGATGTGGTTCCGATCAACGGTGATAGCGCGGATCAGATCCTCCGGAAGATTGCTGTCGCCGCAGCGCAGGTGGTGGAATTTTATTTGAACGACGAGAAGCCGAAGATTATTGCCCTCGGGTCGGGTCAGACAATCAAAGCGGTCATCAGCGAATTGAACACAGTCGCGCGGCCGCAACACCGGTTGCTATCTCTCGTCGGGACGATAGCCCGGGATGGTTCCAGCAATCCTTATGACGCCGCGCTTCAGGCTGCAGAAAAGATTGGAGCCAAATGCTTTCTGATTCCGGCTCCGCTCCTGGCCGATTCGCAGGAGGAACGAAAGCAATGGTGTAACCACCGTCTTTACCGGATCGTTGAGGACCTTTCGAACCAGGTTGATGTGGCATTTGTCGGGATCGGAGACATTCGCATCGGATGCCCGCTGCATCGGGACGGGTTCCTTACCGCAGAGGAAGTGACGGAGCTGGTGAAGGCCGGCGCGGTCGGAGATTATCTTGGATGGGCATTCGATGAAAACGGCGAACTGGTTCGTGCTTCAACCCAGCAACGGGTCACAAGCATCAAACTCAACCGGCAAGCCAGACGTCCGGTGATCGCCTTTTCGGGAGGGGAGCACAAAGCGGGAGCCGTTCGCGGGGCTTTGCGCGGCCAATGGATCAACGGCCTCGTGACAGACGAGACCTGCGCCCGGATTATTCTGTCGCGCGGCTAGGGCGAACGTCTCGCGGTCCGTTTGGGAAAGTTTCCTGTGCAGGATAGCCCCATTTAATCGTTCGCGTTCCGAGGGGCAGGGTCGTGGCTGCGCATGCAGTCCGGCGGCCTCCGGACTGCATGCGCAGCCACGACCCTACGGTAATTATCTTTTGAATGGGTGCTCAAGTGCGCGGCCACGATGCAATTGAACAGGCAGAGACGCCTGTTCTACCTTGGCCCTGTATCTGGATGGAATGGTGCCGCCTGGGTTCACGGCTTGTGGACGGTGTGAATTCCGCGAATTTAGCCGATGCCGATTTTTGCCTCCGTATTCCGAGCACTCAACCAGAATGGCGTACAGTTTTTGGTCATTGGAGGCCACGCAGTTGTTTTACATGGCCATTTGCGAAACACATTCGATCTTGATCTGTTGATCCCCGATTCAAAACTCCCTGCAGGCCGAGCCGCCCTTGCCGGTCTGGGATATCGAACTTTCTTTGAGACGGAAGCGTTTCTCCAGCTTCAGGCCCCGGAGAATCTTCCGCCTCTCGATTTGATGATCGTCGACGATGTGACTTTTGATCGTATCGAAACTACCTCACACGAGAAGCTGTTCGACGAAGAACGGATTCGAATTCCCGACGCTCTGCGGTTGATCGCGCTCAAACTTCACGCCACGCGCGACCAGAAGCGGCGAACGATCGAGACGGACTGGCAAGATGTGGCGAGCCTTCTGACAAGAACAAATCTAAGTCTTGAAGATCCTGAACTGCAGGCAATTGTTTCCAGATATGGCGGACCGACAGCGATGGCCGAAATCAAAAGACGGCTCGGCATTTCCTGAGGGCGAAATCCTCAACTTGCCGACTCCGCATGCCCCGTTGCGAGAATGGACTGATCAGAACGTCAATTCCGACTTCATGATTGCGTCAATGGAAGCGGGTATGCAGATCGCCCGGTCACAGCCTGACTTCGAAGCCCGGCGCTTAGCTCGAAAAACAGCAGCCAGGTTCACATATTGAATCACAATAGGTACTTGGCACTTGTCGTGCTCGACCCCTGACCGAATCCGGTGATGAGGACCCAACTTCGCCAAGGCTTCGTTGGGCAGGCTGAGTTCGACGACGATTGGATAGTGCAATCCGCTGGCGATCAGCCCAGGACAAATTCTTCCACCGCTTTCGCAAATCCTTCGTCATCCATTCCAGCCGTCACTGAGGTAGCGGACTTTTTTACTTCGTCGTTGGCCTGGCCCATGGCGATCGAGTAACCGCTCTTCACGAACATCAGCACATCGTTCGGCATATCGCCGATTGTAGCGAATTCCGCAGCGGGGATCTGAAGCAGCTGAGAAAGCAGCTCGACGACCGCTCCCTTGTTGGCATTCGGATGGGTGACATCGAGGTAGTAAGGTTGTGAACGCGCCGCAGATACGTGCGGCTCGCAATCGCGGGATTGAGTTGTGCACTTTGTCAGAATCCCACTTTCAAACTCAGCCTGGATTGCCTTCTCGACTTTTGCGACCAGCGCCAGGTTGTCGCTCACGCCAACAACCTTGGCAACGCCCTGCTTGAGCGCGACCTCGAAATCCTTTACCTCCGTCGGCGCGAACCGGACCGTATACTCTTCTTTTTCGCGATGCGGCGCGTTGATATTGCGCAGATACCAATCCACGCCTGCATAAACCCAAACGTCCAGACCGTAACCACCGATGCGCTCAATCACTGATCGCGCGGTTTCGTTGTCGAGGGTTTGCTGGGTTAACACCTTCATGCTGCCAGGCTCGACTAACATTCCACCGTTAAATGCCGCCATTGGCGCGGAGAGCTCGACGGCGTCCGAAATCATCGTCATTCCCCGTGGCGGCCGCCCGCTCGTAACCGCGAATTTGATTCTTGCATCACTCAGCTCGTGGATAGCAGCCTTCGCACGTTCGGTAATCCTTTTCTGGCTGTCCACGAGGGTGCCGTCCACATCAGCGAGGACAATCGAGATTTTCTTCGATGGCATAGGATACAAGCGTCGTTGAACGAAGCGGGGTTTTCAAGGCGCGTCATTCGTAGTATTCCCCCGGAGACAAATGAAAGCAGCCATTTTGAACGAGATGGGACGTTCTCGTCCCTATGCAACCTCAAAACCTTTGGTGGTCGAGGATGTTACGTTGGAGCCGCCCGGGTTCGGGGAGCTTTTGATACGAATTAAGGCGACCGGTCTGTGCCATTCGGATCTTTCAGTAATCAACGGTGACCGACCAAGGCCGTTGCCGATGGTGCTGGGTCATGAAGCAGCCGGTGAAGTCGAAGAATGCGGCCCTGGTGTGACCGATCTGAAGCCCGGAGACCAGATCGTGCTGGTTTTCGTCCCTTCCTGCGGAACCTGCCTGCCGTGCATGGAGGGGCGTCCGGCTCTTTGCGAACCGGGTGCACGAGCCAACGGAGCCGGAACGCTTCTTTCGGGTGCGCGGCGTCTCCGGTTTCATGAGGTTCCGATTAACCACCATATCGGGGTGTCGGGCTATGCGGAATACGCGGTGGTGTCGCGCCGCTCGGCGATCAAAATAGATCATTCATTACCTGCCCATGAAGCCGCTCTGTTTGGCTGCGCTGTGATGACCGGGGTTGGCGCCGTGGTGAACACAGCGAAGGTGCCGGCGGGAACTTCGGTTGCAATTGTCGGATTGGGTGGAGTCGGCTTGAGCGCCCTACTTGGAGCGAACGTAGTGGGCGCCGCGGAGATCATTGCCGTCGATGCGAATCAGCAAAAACTGGAAGTAGCGTCGCGCCTGGGCGCGACGAAAACGGTTCAAGCCGGTCCGGATGCAATCAAGGAAGTCCGCGATCTGACGAGTGGCGGTGTTGACTTTGCATTTGAAATGGCGAGTGCGGTGCCGGCTCTGCAATTGGCCTACGAAATTACGAAAAGGGGAGGAACAACGGTCACTGCGAGTCTGCCGAATCCCGCACATCAATTTTCGATCCCGGCAGTTCAACTGACCGCGGAGGAACGTACAATCAAGGGTTGTTACCTTGGCTCCTGTGTCCCGGCAAGGGATATCCCGCGCTTCATCTCTCTTTATCGGCGGGGGAAGCTTCCGGTCGACCGATTGTTGAGCGAGACCGTTTCGATCGATCAACTCAACGAGGCCTTCGACCGGTTGGCGGACGGTAAATCGATCCGGCAAGTCATGACATTCTAGTAGTTCCTGGCAAAAATAAGCGAGATTAAGTGAGATATGCTCAGTAGCGCGCTAGAGCAGGTGCTCTTAAGCGCCGAAGGCGCGGCCCGAGGATAGCCTGGGGTGGAGCGCAGCGGAACCCCAGGAATAATAAAATAAGAACAATTAAGCTCTCATTAGGAACGCGAGAAGATTTGGGCCAGAGAGCCGTATTGAGCATCGATTCTGGCCGCTCTTTCAGC
>CAZMNG010000380.1:0-4978 GCA_964567505.1 uncultured Chthoniobacterales bacterium | reverse complement strand
GAATCGTTCGTTCGAGAAGGCCTCCGCTCTGGCCGCAGCAATTGGTGGTCGAGCGATCGGGTTTGCTGACTGGGAAAAAGAATTCCGGGACCTGGACATCCTGGTCAGCTCGACCTCGGCGCCACACACCGTCGTCACGCGAGTGAAGCTCGAACCGATATTGAGAACACGCCGTGATCGGCCTCTGTTTATCATCGACCTCGCGATGCCACGGGACGTCGAGCCGGCTGTTCACGAGATGGACAGTGTCTATGTTTACGATCTCGATTCGCTTCAGGGAATCGCCGGACAAACGCTTGAGGCTCGCAGGCGAGAAGCCGATGCGTGTGACGGATTGATCGAAAAGCATGTGGACGATTTCGAATCCTGGCTGACCCAGATCGCCGGTGTGACACGCGCGAATAGCCCGCAAATAAGGCGTCTGGCGGCCGCCGGATCAAAGCGGCGAGTTCGGTGCGGGCTAGACAGCGAAATGTGAGTACGATCGTTCTGGGAACCCGCACGAGCCTGTTGGCGTTAGCCCAGGCCGAGATCGTGAAACAGGCGATTGAGTCTCAGCCGGGCGGACTCGAAGTCACGGTCGAAGGCATACGAACCACAGGCGATCAAAGATTCGATATCAATATCAGCAAATCCGGGCCCAAAATCGGAAAGGGGTTATTCACGAAAGAACTTGAGGAGGCCCTGCTAAGCCGAAAGATTGATCTCGCCGTCCATTCGCTCAAGGATTTGCCGACCGAACTGCCGCCAGAGCTCAGGTTAGCGGCGGTTTTACCACGGCATGATCCTGTCGATCTCCTGATCTCCAAATCCGCGAATACCCTGGGCGAAGTTCCTGAGGGTGCGTGTATTGCGACCAGCAGTCCCCGCCGGTTTCGGCAGATCCTGCGCCTTCGCCCTGATTTGAAGATCGCAGACATCCGAGGAAACGTGCCGACCCGGATTAAAAGGCTCTTGAACGAAGATTCCTGGAACTCGCTCGTTCTGGCGAAGGCTGGCATTGAGCGATTGGGCTACCGGCTGAAGGAGGGTCGTTTGCAGTTCGAGTCGCATGCGCTGTTCGCAAGTGATCTCGCGGAAATTCTGCCGGCGGCAGGTCAGGGAGCCATTGGTGTGGAGACCAGACGGGCCGATCACGCCCTGAACGATATCTTGTGGAAGGTCAATGATGCGACGACCTGGTTTTGCACAAGGGTCGAGCGCGAATTCTTGCGCTTGCATGGGGGAGGCTGCAATTTGCCGCTGGGCATTCGCGCTTTGTTGAACGGAAGCGAACTGCACTGTGAAGCGATCATTTTCGACGAGGACGGCAGATCGCTGTTCGGGACACTTACCGAGAGATTTGATGAACCGGCGCAGGCTGCAGCAGCCTTGTTGAAGAAGCTCTATGAAGAAAGAAAGTAGCGGACTTTGCGTTTTAGCCGGAGCCGGCCCCGGCGATCTCGGGCTTGTCACGCTACGGGCGAAGGAAGCGGTCGAGCAGGCCCAGGTTGTGGTTTACGATTACTTGTGCAATACGGCGATTCTCAAGTGGGCACCTCCAGATGCCGAAATTGTCTTTGCTGGCAAGAAGGCCGGAGAGCACACGATGACGCAGGAGGAGATCAACCGGCTTCTCGTCGAGAAGACGGAAGAAGGTAAACGCGTCGTCCGGCTGAAAGGAGGCGATCCGTTCGTGTTTGGCCGAGGAGGCGAAGAAGCGGAGGCATTGGCAAGGGCAGGGCTGCGATTTGAGGTCGTTCCTGGCGTAAGCTCAGCCATCGCAGTCCCCGCTTACGCGGGCATCCCGCTGACCCATCGCGAGATCGCTTCCTCGTTCACGGTTTTCACCGGGCATGAAGATCCAGCCAGGCAAAAGACGGCAATCGACTACAAGGCTTTGGTCGCAGGCCAGGGGACTTTGGTCGCTCTGATGGGTATGGATCGTCTGACGTCCATCGTGCACGAATTGATTGCGAACGGGGCAGATATTCATCTTCCAGTTGCTCTGATACGGTGGGGAACCACCGGACGCCAGGAGACGCTCGTGGGTGACCTCGCATCGATCGTCGCTGCATCAGATGGGTTCCAGCCCCCGGTCGTAGCCGTTTTTGGGCGAGTCGTCGCCTTGCGGGAGACGCTCCGTTGGTTTGAGCAGCGGCCGCTATTCGGAAAGCGGATCGTTGTGACGCGAACTCGAAAACAGTCGAGCGTACTCAGTGCCAAATTGCGGATGCTTGGGGCTGACGTCTACGAATTGCCAACGATCCGGATCGAACCGCCGGAAAATCTGCTTGAATTTGGTGAATTGGTCCGAGACGCGTTTCAGTACGACTGGGTGATTTTTACCAGCGTGAACGGTGTTGACGCATTTTTTGACATGTTCTACCGCCTCTACGACGACGCACGGAGCATCGGAAACGTCAAAATTGCCGCCATCGGTCCCGCGACCGCGCTACGGATCAAAGAATTCCACCTCGCAGTCGACCTGCAGCCTGAAGAATTCGTTTCAGAGGCAATCATTGAAAAGCTTCTGGAGTTCGGGAGCGTAGACAACCTAAAGTTTCTCCTGGCAAGGGCGCAAGGGGCCCGGGAGACTTTGCCGAAACAGTTGACGGAGTTGGGGGCGATCGTGGATGAGGCGATCGCCTATCGGACGGTTCCGGAAACGACCGATACTTCAGGGACCCTGGAGCGATTTCGAGCCGAAGGAGCCGACCTGATCACGTTCACGAGCTCTTCGACCGTCGACAATTTCCTTGCATTGCAGCTTACCCTACCGGAGAAGCTGAAAACGGCCAGCATCGGGCCGATCACTTCTCAGACGATGCGCAAGAACGGGCTGAAAGTAGACGTCGAAGCGGCGAAATACGATATCGATGGCCTGATCGACGCCATCGTAAGCCTTTACTCGAAATAGTTCGCTGCTGGATCTCACGCCTGGCCGACTGAGTCCGGCATCCGACGACAAAAAAACTCCACCTCTGCAAGTGGAGCTCGTTAAGTGGTTTGTCGTGAAAGCGTTACGGATTGAACCGGAATTTCAATTTGCCGCGCTTAGCTGCCAATTTTGCTTTCCGGCGAACCTTTTGCGATGGCGTTTCAAAAGCCCGCAGACGACGAACTTCCTCCATGATGCCCTCGGCATCGAGCTTGTTCTTCAGCCTTTTGAGCGCTCTGTCGATCGGCTCACCTTTTCTCACAATCACTTCGGGCATAAAAATCCTGTTATTCGATATCGCTTTCTGTATGAGCTGTACATAGTAACCGGGGTTTTTCGGAGCGTCAATCGATCTGGCCCGCAAAATTGACGCGCCAGCGGAAGCGACGAGTTCCTCTGAAACCTGACGCCGGCGGTGGCTTTTAAGCTGCCTCTGGAAGTCGAACAAGCTGATATTCAAGACTCGCAAGCCGGGGTCTGTGCCGGGACGACCGATTTTGGTTCGTGAGATATTCGGGCAAGTGCTTGCCTTCTTCTGGCGGTCACGGCATCTATCAATATTTCCGCTAATATCATGAATAAAGCATTCGTGTTTGGTCTGGGGTGCCTGGGAATCGTCGTTGTGGCCGTCGTTGTGTTGGGCCTTGCTCTCGCCGCCGGGTACAACGGCCTGGTCGGTTCCTCGACGAACGTCGACACCGCCTGGGCGAATGTCCAGACGCAGTACCAGCGCAGGGCCGATCTCATCCCAAACCTTGTGCAAACGGTTCAGGGCGCCGCGAATTTCGAGAAATCCACGCTGACCGATGTCATCAACGCGCGGGCGAACGCCACGAAGGTCACCATCAACGCTGCCACGGCTCCGACTGATCCCGAACAATTGAGGCAGTTCGAACAGGCGCAAACCGCGCTGAGCAGTTCACTGGGGCGCCTGCTGGTCGTTAGTGAAAGGTACCCGGAACTCAAGGCAAACAATAATTTCCGCGATCTGCAGGCGCAAATCGAAGGAACGGAGAATCGGATTGCGGTCGCGCGCCGGGATTTTAACACCGTCGCGCAGGCCTACAATCAGCAAGTGCGCTCATTCCCGACGCTCATCTACGCCGGTTGGTTCGGGTTCCGGCCAAAACCCTACTTTGAAAGCTCGCCGGGAGCGGAAGCCGCCCCGAGCGTCAACTTTTCGTTCACTCCAAGCCCTACTCCAAAGTGATTGTTACCCTGGAATGCGAACGAGAACGGCCTTAGATTTTGGCTGCGGATAGCCCGGACGAAGTCCCTGGCATCAACAGTTCGAAACACCGATCGGATCGATTTCGGAGATGAAACACTGGATCACCAGGCTTGCAGTTCTCTTTGCTCTCTCGGCCGCTTTACAGCTGCTGATTGCGCAATCGTCTGCTTCTGATATTCCGCCGAAGCCGAATCATTATTTCAACGATTACGCATCCCTGGTCAGTCCGAAAACGGCGCAGCAGCTTGACCTGCAACTCGAGAACCTAGAGCGCGAGACCTCGAATCAAATTCTGGTGGTTATCTATAAATCTTTGCCTGCAGGCGCGGCGGTCGAAGATTTTGCGGAAGCGGCGTTCCGAGCCTGGAAACCCGGTCAGCAAGGGAAAAATAACGGCGCGATCCTTTTCGTGTTCGTTAACGATCGAAAGGCATGGATCCAGACCGGGTACGGACTGGAAGGCGCGCTCCCGGACGCGATCTGCCGGCGAATTGTGGGCGATGAGTTGGCGCCACGATTTCAGGCGGGCGACTATAGCGGCGGGTTGACGGCGGCGGTCAATGCCATGATTGCCGCAACGAAGGGCGAATACAAAGGGACGGGGAAAACTGTCGGTGAAGTCCGACAGGAGAAAGCGGACACAGGAAATGGTGTGATGAACATGCTCTTTTTCCTGATCGTCTTCGGGTTGTTCGCGTTCATATTTTTCAGAAACCTGCGCCGTGGGACGCTGTTGAACAGCGGCGGGTCAGGCAGGCCCGGCGGGATTTGGTTTATCGGCGGTGGCGGTGGCGATGGCGGAGGATTTTTTGGCGGAGGGGGCGGCG
>CAZMNG010000379.1:0-4988 GCA_964567505.1 uncultured Chthoniobacterales bacterium | reverse complement strand
TCCTGGCGGTGGCGCCAGCCGGCTCCCTGTGCCGGACCGCCGCGGCAGCCTGGCCTGACGCGCCGGATCCGCCGAGCAAAGCACTCAGGCCTCGTCCTAAAATGGGTTTTGCCATCCTGGGAAGGTTACGGGGAAATGGCGGGAGGGGAAAGGGAAAAATGGAGCGCCCATTTTGCCGAAGTTGGTCTGGACATGAGCTGGGTTGCGGCATGGTTTAGAAATATTAAAGTCCAGAATAAGTTTAGCTTGGTCTTCCCGATTCAGGCAATCCCAGGGCGGGCGGTTATTTCTCCGGCGGATTGGTGAGGAGGGAGAGGGCGCGGAGGAGTTGCGCGTCGCCGCAGGATTGCAGAGCGGCAGGGGTGAGGTCGCTCTCCAGAGCGGGAAACAAGGCGGCGCCGCCGGCCGGGAGGGCCACTTCCACATCGGGCTTGAGGCCGCGGTGCCAGAAGGAGCGTCCGCGGGGAGTCAGCCAGTCCCCGACAGCGAGCATGAGGGCCGAGCCGGCCGACAACTGGAATTGATCGAGCACGGTATCCGTCTTAATGCCACCGACATTGGCTGGACCCATACTCCAGGCGAGCGTCGCTGGTTTTCGGAGGAGGAGCAAAACCGGCTTTCCCGTTCGATCCCGATCGGTCGGGCCGCCCAGGCAGACGAAATAGCGGCAGTCATCGAGTTTCTTCTCTCTGACCAGGCCAGCTATGTGGTCGGCTCTCTTTACACAGCCGACGGCGGCTTCATCCTGCGGCCCAATCCTTCAACCTAGTCTATGAAAATCCTCCAGTTCAATGGCCCTTGGCAATTCTCAATCGAGGAGGCGCCGACGCCTTTGTTCGGTCCCGATGAGGTGCTCATCCGTGCCGATGCGGTCGGAATCTGCGGCAGCGATGTTCATGGTTTTACGGGAGAAAGCGGGCGACGGAAGCCGGGGATGATCATGGGCCATGAGGTGGCCGGCACCGTCGTGGATGCGGGGGCCGCGGTTGCGTCAGTTCATCCCGGAGATCGTGTCGCCGTTTATCCCACGCTCGGATGCGGGACTTGCCGGCATTGCCTGGGTGGAATGGAACACATCTGTCCCAACAAGCGGATTCTCGGGGTTAATGCCGGTCAGTGGGGCGCGATGGCAGACTTCTTCACCTGTCACCAGCGCCAGGCATTCCTGCTCGATCCCCAAGTCGATCCTGCCATCGGTCTTTTTGCCGAGCCGCTCGCTGTCGCTCTCCACGCCGTTCACCGGATGAGTCCGGCCAGGAACGCAATCCTGGCAATCGTCGGGGCCGGGACAATCGGCCTTGCTCTCCTCCTGGTATTGCGGGATCTCGGATTCGAATCGGTGTTTATCATCGACAAAATCGACGAAAAACTGGAACTGGCTGGGAAATTTGGCGCGAAGACGATTCATGCCGACCGGGATAACGCGACGCAGATCATTGCCGACGAAACCGGCGGCCGACGGGCTACCGGCGTTTTCGAAGCGGTGGGCTTGGCGGGCACGGTGCGAACTGCGTATAATCTCTGCGAATTCGGCGGCACCGTCGTTCTAATCGGGAATCTGGCTAAGGAGTTCACGCTACCACTACAGGGCGTCACTTCGAACGAGACAACCCTCCAGGGATCCTACGGATTCACTCGGACTGAGTTTGAAGAGGCAGTCCATCTCGCCTCGAGGAAGGAGACTCTGCTGCGTCAGCTGATCAGTGGTTCTTGCTCGCTTGAGGAGACGCCGGGTGTCATGGAGCGCATGGCTCGGGGGGAACTCAATGCGTTGAAAATGGTGATTCGCCCAACACGAGATCATTCTAACTGAGAAACCACAAAGAGAGAGACACGCCATGCCGAAAGTCAAAGCCAATCACATAAGCTTAAATTATGACCAACAGGGAACTGGAGAACCTCTGATTCTCATTCCCTATTTAGCCGCCGATTACGCCTGTTATGCCTTCCAAGTGGCGGAGTACGCCAAGCATTTCACCTGTATCTCGATCGACCTGCGCGGGACGGGGGAAAGCGACAAACCGGAAGGCGTCTATTCGACCGAGCTTTTCGCTGATGATCTCGCGGCGTTCATGCAAGCTATGGGAATCCCGCACGCGCATATCTCCGGCCTGTCGCTCGGCGCGGCCACCGGCATGTGGCTGGCGGCCAAGTATCCTGGCAAGGTCAAGACGTTGTCCCTGCACAGTGGCTGGGCGAAGACAGACCCGTTCCTCAAGACGGTGGTTGAAGGGTGGCAGGTGGTGGCTAAAGGGTTGGGCAGTGTGCCCGAGATGGTTATTCTGAGCATTTTCCCGTGGTGCTTTACGCCCGAATTATACGCTGCAAAGCCGGAGTACATCCAGTCCCTGGCCGAATTTATGCGGGGCCGGCCAGTGCAACCTCTGGCGGCTTTTCTCCAGCAGTCCAATGCCGTGATCGCGCATGATGTCGCGGCACAATTGGGCCAGATCACGGTACCGACGCAAATCACTTTTGGGCGTCACGACGTGTTGACGTCGACTCGTTTTGCGAATGGGATGACCGGTGCGATACGCGGTTCCGAACTGCTGATTTTTGAAGAGTGCGCGCACGCGCCGATCTATGAGAAGGTCGAGGAGTTCAATCAGAGGACGTTGGCATTTTTGCAGCGCCACGCGGGCTACCTTAGTATGAAATTAACGAGGTATCCCCAGAAGGCGCGCGAGCGGTTAAAAATTGGTCTCGAAAAGTCCCGTTTGCTTGTAATTCTTGGACAAGCTCAAAAACGAAACCGCCCTCCATGGGTACTTTGTAGATTCTGTGTCGTGAATCGTAATAAACCGTTCCTCCCACGTGCAGGCTAAAGAACCGGCCTCGATCAAGCATCGTGATTTTACACGGGGAGTTTTGGGAGAATTTATCGTTGGCGTCCATTTCAACATCCTTAATGACCGCAAGTAGCAAGAGCACAAACCGTGCCAAGAGGGGTTCATGGACTACTTCCTACGCGTATCGCCGTGGACACTCGGAAAGCTGACAGACGGACGGTAACATTGTACCGGCGAGCGGAAAATTTTGCCTGCTATGGCGCACTGCAGTTACGCTCATCATCACCGGTACCTTGCGCGCCCGGCTGGAAGCCGCCGGCAAGCCGAGCGCCGCCAATGATATACTAATCGCCGCGCAAGCGGTCTCACTTGGCCATCCGATTGTGACAGACAACGAGCGAGAATTTTCACGGGTCGATGGTCTTCCTTTTGAAAATTGGCTCCAGCCCGCTCCTTTCATAACATGAAAAGATCATCGGTGATCCAGATTAAACGAGTGTATGATCCGTGCGCGAAAGAGGACGGTGCGCGTTTTCTGGTGGAACGTCTGTGGCCACGGGGGATGAAAAAGGAGGCGATGCAAATGGAGGCCTGGTGCAAGAATCTAGCGCCGAGCGGCGACCTGCGTCGCTGGTTTAGCCACGATCCGCTCAAATGGAAGGAATTCCAACGACGGTATCGGGCCGAGCTTGCCGACAATCCTGCAGCCTTCCAACTGCTGTTTGACGCAGCCAGGCACGGCAATATTACACTCCTCTACAGCGCTCACGACACGGAACACAACAGCGCCGTGGCGCTCAAGTCGTACTTGGAGGAGCGACTCAGAGGGTAAGAAAAGAGGGAATATCAATGATCGAATTGTCAAAAATGGCTCCGGGTTTCCACGTGGGGTAGATGTAAATCCGCCAGTGGAATCGCGATTCGACAGAGACTTGGCCCCGACATGGCATCGCGACTGTATCCTTCTGACAAGTTGGCAAATTTTATGTCGCCACCGCGACCGGTTCTTCAAATGTTCGGCGTCGCTTCACGCCCTGTCGGAGCATATACGATTCTGTGCTATGACTGCTCCTGGCACTTAGCCCACAGTTGTAAGAAATCAGGAAGAGTGAACGGCACATCCCCATTTCGATTTCGTCACGTGGCGTGTAGACAACCATCACCCCGGGCGGCACCAAGCCAAAACTTCCGGAATAGTGCGGCTCTGCCCATCCTCGAACAACAGCCCGGTGAGCGCAGCCTAACGGCAACGTAAGATAAATAGTTGGAGCACCGAAAAGGACTCTCGCAAATTCGTTTCCGCTAATAAAGTTGGCCGAATCGTTGCCTGCGAGATCTTGTGCAATCCGAAGAGACACCAGGGCACCGCTACCAATTGGCCAGGGGGCCGCTTCGATGCCAGGCCAAGCTACAACCTCTTCAACGAGCTCACGCAGTAGCGTGTCATCATTATTGTCACTGCACTGGACATGGAGCGGCCCGCGGACGGTGACCGGTCGCTTGCCCTTTCGGATGGGAAGGCTAGCAAAGTGGGTAAGAGGATTTCCTGCGATTCCTAGACTTTTCATATCTTATTGATGTTCTGGTTGCTCAGCCGAAAGACTCGATTCAGGGTCATCGGTCTCTTTGCTTTAGATCAGGTTTGCAAAGCCATGAGAACAGATAGCGTGCCAACCGCTACGGGGCACTGTAAGCAGCTGATGCTCAAAGGATTATCTGTTTCGGACTGGGAGCGTCGATCGGGACGAAAACTTGGACGTCCAAATAATCGTCCCGAGTTGGCCAAGGTAGATCAGGCGTCTCTGCCTGTTCAATTGCACGGTGGCCGCGCACTTGAGCACCCATTCAAGAGCAATCATACTCGGTTTTGGACTCCCTAGGAGACCGATGGCTGCCCTGACGAAGCTTCTACTGATCGACGAGGGCTCGCATTTTTCGGAGCTCGTACACACGAATTTCGAGGAGTACGATTTCGAAAAAAGTCGTGCTACTAGCCCGGTCACCCATAAGCAGTAACTTAACGCGAGGCCCTCGAGAGCGGTGCGAATGGCTTTTGTCCTGGAGGGACAGACTGATAGTAGCCAGGCACGAAGTGCCTGGACTGCAGTTTGGACATTTCGCAGGCCAACAGGATGCCTTCGACGCGAGCTCAGGCCGAGGGCCTCCGTAGCAGCAAAATCTTTAAATGGCCAAGCTCGG
>CAZMNG010000378.1:0-4992 GCA_964567505.1 uncultured Chthoniobacterales bacterium | reverse complement strand
GATCGGATATTTCGGATCTTCAGAAGAGACTTCCACCCGAGCAATTTCTTCAAGGTTCAACCATTCCTCAGATGTCTCGGGAGGGTTTGGTTCAGTGGTATTAATTATCTGTTTCCGCATACCTGGAGTTTCGCACGAGAACCTCATTGATTCTAAATTTTGAAATCGTAAAGCACATCCCACTCCTCGATGCAGATTGGCCCATCAGGACATGGGCAGTGCGCAATCGTGCCTGATGTGCACCTTGACGACCAGATTATCGATTTCTTTGCCGAAGTCATCCAGTTCTTGAACGCCAATGAGCGTAACCGTCAAGTCCGGATTGCCTCTTTTCGTGCGACAGCGAGCCAAGATAGAAGAGCAATTTTCTACAGCCTCGTCGAGTGCATCTTTTATGCTCCCCGGTCGGCGATAAAACCCACCGCCCGCTTTTGTTCCGTCTGACAACAAAACAAAATATCTAAACTCGCTCACGCTCGAATCTCGCCCCGGAACCCGCAGAATCCTCCCCGTTGGTTGTCTAAGCGTACCCGTCCTTTGGCTCTAGATTCAGCCCAAAACCGATCGGTCCCCGTCTTTCATCGCGACTATCTAAAATTCAACGAAGTTTTCGGGTATTAGTTAGCTGTACGAGTAGCCAATCTTTGCTAAGGGAAGCCGCAAATCCAGATGCGAAGGGGCCTGAGACTAGCCAACGGCCGTTCCAGACTGTAATCCCGCTCGCTGCAAAATTGGGCCCAGATTCAGTCACAAAATACGGAGTTGGCCAGGAGGAGGATCTCGTCGCGGCCATCTTAGCCCAGAGCGGCGTAGTTTGGCTTGTGGAGAATTGGCATGTGCTAGATATTCTTTTGTAGTCAGAGTCAACCTGGTGGGAATTGCTCTCGTGCCAATTGTCTCACCAGCAAGACCGGACAAGGAGCGTGGTCAAGGACGAATCGGGCGACATGTCCGACCGATCTAGGGCCGATAAGGGGTTTGCCGCCGTATTCGGCGCGGGGGCAAATAATCACTAAGTCTGCCTGCCACTCGGCTGCAACGTTTACAATTTCGCGCTCTGGCCGCCCCTGACGCTGGAACTTATCCGCACCGGGCAGGTAGCGCAGCCCTTCATTCAAGATATCTTGCGCGGCTGCTTGGTCTGCCTGCTGCATCTCATCCTCGCGCGACCCTGGCCGGGCGGGTGCCCGCAAAAAGCGTTCGCGTGTGTGTTCGATATCCTTTCGTGGACCGGTATCGATCACATAGAGTATGCCCAAGGTAAGCGACTGAGTAGCCGCGAGCATTTCCGTCGCCTTGCTCACCGGTTCGACGTTTGTACCGTCCAGACAACACAATATGCGCATAGTTTGCTCTTTCTATGTTTCTCTTACAGAAGTAACCAGATAGTCAACGCACCTGCGAGCAACATCAGCGGTGTCACCACCACGCCGACCTTAAAGTAGTCGAGCCCCGACACGTCAACGTTGCGCTGGCGCAATATCAGCAGCCATAGCACGGTTGCAAGGGAGCCAACAGTCGTCAGGTTCGGTCCAAGGTCGCACCCAAAGATCGTCGCTGCGATGAACCCATGCTGGATCACCGGTGAGGCGTGTTGGATTCCGCCCAATGCAGAGACCATCACCACCGCCATCGGCACGTTATTAATCAGGTTCGTTCCCAGTGCGGCTCCTGCCGTCCCGACCATCACCGCACCAAAGCTCGTGGCTCCGGATAGGTGGATTAGCCAGTTTCCAAACATGGTCGTTAGCCCCGTATCCTCGATAGCTCGGACCACAACAAACATTCCTGCGATAAAGCCAAAGATGGACCAGGAAATCCGGCTTGCGGTCTGACGCAGAGAGGTCCGCCTCCAAGCAAGGCCACCGATAAGCAGCAGTACAGCACCGCTCAGTGCAACGAGCGAGAGTGGCAATTGGATGGCTGAGGCGATCACGTACGCAACAGCGACCGCGGCTAGAACACAACATGTGTACCGGAAATAGGCTTTATGTTTGGCTGCCTGCTCCGCGGACGGCAACCGTTTCATATCAAAGGTCCCTTTGAGCTGCTTACGATAGAGCAGGAAAAATATTCCGATATTTATGACAATCACTACCACGCTCGGTAGAAGCAGGAGACGGAGAAAAGTCAAGAGGTCGAGCGGGAACCGTGAAGTGATAATAATATTGATTGGGTTGCTGACAGGCAGCAAGAAGGAAGCGGTATCGGCGATGAAGGTACAGGCAAAAAGATAAGGCAGAACAGGTAGTCGAAGCTTCGTAACCAGGACGTAAACAATCGGCGTTAAGATAAGGGCCGTCGCGTCGTTAGAGAGCACCATCGAGATGAGAGTCCCCAGCAGGAAGACATTCAGGAAGAGCCGTGCTGCGCTCTGTCCGGCGAGTCGTGCTGCCTGCACGGCAAGCCAGTCAAAGAAGCCGGCAGCCTCTGCAAGGGCCGACAGGCCCATCATCCCTAGAAAAAAGAGAAACGTATTCCAGTCCCGAATTAATGTTAAGAAAGCGTCGCCGGGCGGGATCAATCCAAGGAGAAGGAGAACCGCGGCTCCGACCATCGCGATGATTGCCTCATTCCAGCGAAATGGGCGCGTCATGATCCCAATAAGTGTGGCCAGCCCGATTAAGGAGGTAAGGGCTGTTTTCCAGATTTCTGGTACGGAAAAGAATAAAAACATGATGACCGTGCGTTTATTACTTTGGATTGAAGTAAACCGGATCGCGCGAGTAGTTCAATAAAACGACCGTTTTTCTGAACTTTTGACAAGCGGCGTTTTGGCCCGCTAAAATTACGCCCTATCGGTTCAGAATACTCGTTCGCAAAAACAACGTATGGACATGGCTAAAAAGCAGCTCGTGGCGGAGGCGTTGATCGATCTGCATCGCCGTCTTAGGGTATTGCCTTCCCATACCCATGAGCCGTCGGATGATCATGCAGGAGACCGCTCATCTAATGTGGCACCCAGCAATTCGAATCGTTTTATTTATTAGCTTGGTTTTGGTTTCCAGCGGGGGCACGGCGCCAGGCCAACAAGCTTCTGCCTCACTGGCGACTCCGCCACCCACCCCTATCCCCATCGCCAAGGTCGCTTTGGAAGCGCAGTCCGCGCTGGCCTCTCTCCAAGCGATCGACGCGAGCGTGTCGGGGGATCAGTCAAGCGCGGATGGCATCGCCCGCACGCTCTTGGACTTGACAAATGAAATCGACGCAAGAATCGCCGGCGACACGAGGCTCTTGACGACGAGTCTGTCCATCGACCTGCGTTACTGGCTCAAGCTTAACTGGCAAAATTTTAGCGATAGTCTGTTGGTATCGGCCCGCGAGCTGACACAGCGCGCCACAAATCTGGAAGCGCAACTCGCGCGTCTAGATCAGTTAACCAAGACCTGGCAGGCAACCCTCCAAGCGGCGAAACAGACCGGCACGCCGCCTCCAGTTTTCCAGAGCGCGCAGAGTGTAGTCGACTCCGTTGAGCGGTCGCGACAGGCGGCTGAATCCATCCTAGCGCATGTTTTGACCTTGCAGAGCCACCTTTCCGAAGAGGAAGCCCGTGTGCGAACAGTTGTGTCTTCAATCGAGCAGGTAGAAAACCGGTCATTTAAAATTCTTTTTGTCAGAGACAGCCCACCCATCTGGAGCCTTGAAACTGGCCTGGGCACAGAGTGGGAGAGGCACAGTGGCGAGGCGTTTTCTTCGCAACTGAAAGCATCAATCGCGTTCGCTAAACGACTCCCTTTTACCTTCCTGATCCATGCTCTTTTCATTGTGCTGATTGGTACCGCGCTTCAATGGATGCGGCGCAGAATTCGAAAATTAGCGGAGGATAAACCGGATCTGCTGCGTGCTCTGCCGATCCTCGATCTCCCCGTTTCAACGGCCTTCGCGCTTTCAATGCTGCTCATACCCTCAATCTATGCGCAAGCTCCGCGTTTGATAATTGCCATCGTGGGAACCGTAACCCTTATCTCAACCGTAGTGATTCTTCGACGGCTTCTGGAACGCAATTGGTATCCGATCCTCAATACGATCGTCATCATGTATTTCTTGGCCCAACTCCGAGTGCTCGCGGCATCTCTGCCGGTGTTGGCCAGGTTCATATTTCTCGGCCAAATGCTGGGCTTCACTGTCTTTCTTGTCTGGGTGCTTCGGAGTTGGCATTTACCAACCGAAACTGCTGAAACCCACGGCCGCAGTCCCCGAACGATCCGAGCGATTGCCAAAATCGGCCTTGTTTTTTTGCCGGCGGCGTTCCTCGCAAATATTTTCGGATACGTCAACTTGGGGGACCTTTTGGGAATCATTTTTCTCAGGAGCGTCTACATCGGGTTTGTGCTCTACAGCGTCATTCGGATCATTGAACGGTTGATCACCATTGCGCTGCAGGTCCGACCACTTGGCTCGTTGCGCGGCGTTAGTCTGCATCGGCCGATGTTTGAGCGGCGGATGAGCCGCGTACTCGAGTTTTTGGCTATTTTGTGCTGGTTGAATCTGGTTCTGAACTTTTTCGGTCTACTAACCCCGTTGATCGCAACGACTGAAGCGGTGCTGCGGGCGAACCTCGTAATCGGCTCTCTCAACATTTCTTTGGGCCAGGTTCTGTTGTTTATGGTCACAGTTTGGGCTTCGTTCCTAGTCTCGAGGTTTTTGCGTTTTCTTCTCGAAGCAGACGTTTACCACCATTTGCACCTCGAGCGAGGTATTCCGCAGGCGATTTCAACGATCATTCACTACACTATCCTGCTCCTGGGATTCTTCGTCGCCCTAGCAGTGCTTGGCGTCGATCTTACCAAGGTTACGATTCTGGCCGGAGCATTCACTGTTGGGGTCGGGTTTGGATTACAGACCGTGATCAATAATTTTGTTTGCGGGTTGATTTTGCTTTTTGAACGCCCGATTAAAGTCGGTGACGTCGTTCAGGTAGATGCGGATATCGGAGAGGTCCGACGCATCGGTATCCGGGCATGCGTTATTCGCACGGCGGAAGGCGCTGAA
>CAZMNG010000377.1:0-5000 GCA_964567505.1 uncultured Chthoniobacterales bacterium | reverse complement strand
ATTCGAAGTGGCGGTTCGCCGGGCATCGGCTATTCCAGGGGCGATGGGTCGCGGCGTCCAGAATCGGGGCTGGCGCCAGTAATTCGCGCACCCTCAAATAGTCTCTTCAAGTTGCGAGATCGAAACTGTTCAATATTGCTCAGAAATGGCTGCGTGGAGCACTATTTCCAGTGATCAGATCGGCTCGCACTCAACTCGACGCTCTTGCGAGATCGTTTACGATCTGAACCACATCACGGGACATGGGGAGGCATTTCTCGAGCAGTTGGCTGATTCAATGGGGGCAGCAGATCTCGCTTTGACGCAGGAGGAGATCGACGGACTATCGACTGTTGCGCATTGGGAAAAATCGCGGACCGACCGAGAGGCTTGATCCAACTATCGGATGAATTGATCAACGTACGCCGCTCCAAGCCCGTTCGCAGTGTAATGTTGACGGCACATCGCAATCTTCGTGAAAACGTCCTCGTAGCCGGTCTGTTTTCCCCACGGATCGACGTAAATCATGACACCGGTAATATGGAACATCATCAGGCACCGCTGACGGGTCACGCAAACGAGCCCAATTCAACTTTATGCTCTCCTTGATCATCCACCAAGGGAATGACTCCGTCGCTCAGTTCCACTCCGTTGAGGGTTATTTGACTGGTGCCAGGTGAGCCATCAGGCGATGTGAAAATTGAGATACGGTAAAGTGTTTGCCGGTAGCGATAGTCGATTTTACACGTCGCCCAGGCTTTGGGAAGCCGGGGCGTCAAGCGCAACTCGTTTCCTTCGAGCTTTAGCCCCAAGAGCGTTTCAGTTAAAATCCGGTACATCCAGCCAGCTGAGCCGGTATACCAGGTCCAGCCGCCTCGGCCGGTATGTGGTGCCACGGCGTACACGTCTGCGGCAACCACGTACGGCTCCACCTTGTAGGTGGCGATTTGGTCTGCCGTCATCCCGTGGTTGACGGGATTAAGGATTGAAAAGAGCTCCCAGGCCCGATCGTTATCTCCTAGAAGCGCCCGCGCAATTACCAGCCAAGTGGCCGCATGGGTGTATTGGCCGCCATTCTCCCGAATACCCGGGACATAGCCCTGGATGTAGCCGGGGCTAGGCACGGAGCGATCAAAAGGGGGGTCAAAGAGTTGAATCAGTAAGGGATGAACAAGGCGCTCCTCGGCAGACATCATCGCTTGGCGGGCTCGCTCAGGATTGCCGGCTCCACTAATGACCGACCAGCTCTGAGGGATGGAATCGATCTGGCATTCCGTGTTCGTATGGGACCCTAGTGGCTCTCCGTTATCAAAGTAAGCTCTGGTATACCATTGGCCGTCCCAGGCGTGCTCCTCGACGTTTTCCTGGAACTTCCGCGCTTCAGTCAGACAACGATCAGAGAAGGCGAGATCGTTTCTATCCCGAGCCACTTCGGCAAACTGCATCAGCACGTCGTAGAAGAAGAAGGCCAGCCAGACGCTTTCCCCGCGTCCGTCTTTTCCAACCTGATTCATTCCGTCGTTCCAGTCGCAACTTCCCATGAGCGGCAGGCCATGGGCGCCGATTCTCGAGAGTCCACGTTCAATAGCGCGTACGCAATGCTCGTAAAGGGTGCCTGAGTCCTGGGAGCGAGTTGGACGCTCATAATCAGCTTCCTCATCGGGCCTGAGTTGCCGGCCTTCCATAAAGGATACATTCTCGTCCAGAACACTAGCGTCTCCAGTAAAGGAGACATAGTGGCAGGTCACGTAAGGGAGCCACAGGTAATCGTCGGAGGTACGGGTTCGCGATCCCATGTCTGTCGGCGGGTGCCACCAATGCTCGACGTCGCCCTCGCGGAATTGATGGGCCGCGGCGCGTAAGAGATGTTCACGGGTCAGGTCGGGCCGGGCGTAGACTAGCGAGGCTGAGTCTTGCAGCTGGTCGCGGAACCCAAAAGCTCCGCCGGATTGATAAAAACCGGTGCGGCCCCAAAGCCGGCAGCTTAAGACCTGGTAAAGCAGCCAGCCGTTAGCCATCAGGTTGACCGAGGGGTCGGGAGTCTCCACGCTGACCGCCCCGAGCGTTTGTTGCCAATAGGCCCGAACGCCTTCAAGAGCTGAGTGCGCGGCGCCGGCCTGGCGGAAGCGTTGAATCAGGCTTTGTGCTTCGGCTAGGGTCCCGCCGGCCCCTAAACAAAACTGGGTCTCTCGCTCTCCTTGATCCGGCAATTCAAGAGTGACTTGCACGGCGGCACAAGGGTCCAGTCCAACTCCGGTCTTGCCGGAGAGGCGTTTACGGCGCATGGCCGCAGGTTCGGTGACACTGCCGTTGCGGCCTAGGAATTCGGTCCGGTCTCCGGTCAAGGTGTGCGGCAACTCACCTGCATCGACAAAAGCGACTCTTCCAGGAAAATCGGCGTTGTAAGAGTTACGGGCCAGGAGAGCGCCGGTTGCAGAGTCTCTTTGCGTTTGCACATGGAGCGCACTTTTTTGGCGCTGTTCTCCTAAGACCCACTCGTAATAGCCGGTGACCGATATCCGACGCGGCCGGCCCGAGACATTGCGTAATTTTAAAACGGCAACTTTAACCGGCGCGTCCATGGCTACGTATACGGTCAACTCGGACTGGATACCGTTCTCAGTGTGTTCGAAGACGCTGTAGCCAAAACCATGGCGGATCACGTAAGGCGTTTTCCCTCGGGCCGGCAATGGGGTGGGAGACCAGAAAGCGCCGCTTTTTTCATCGCGGATATAAAAGGCTTCCCCGGTAGGGTCTGAGACCGGATCATTATTCCAGGGTGTCAGGCGCAGCTCGTGCGAATTCTCGGCCCAGGTGTAGCCGCAGCCGCTTTCTGAAATAACTGTTCCGAAAGAGGAGGGATTGGCGATCACGTTCACCCAGGGGAGAGGCGTCGATTGGCCGGCTTCTAAAGTAATGACGTAATCGCGGCCGTCGGGAGTAAAGCCGCCAAAACCATTGTTGAACACGAGCTCACGAGCGGCTAAGGGCTCTGGCTTATCGGGTGAAGCGTAGCGTTTTGGGCGTTTCAGGGTGGGTGGTAACCGTTTCGGTTTCTGGCCGGAACCCAGTTGGTAGGCCAGGCCTCCATCTTTATCGGAGAGGACGATGCGGGCGGCGGCCCCGAGCAGCGCCAGATCTTTTGGTGGTACCTGGCCCAGGTGCCGGATACAGACGCCGGCCGGTTTGCCCAGCGTTTCCGCTTTAACTAAACCGTTAATCTGGTTGTGCAGATGCCGCGCAGAATTGGCGGGGCCGCTAATTAAAATAACTAAATCCACCGAGAGCCCTTTTATCCGCCAGTAGGCGTGGGCCTCAATAAGTTCCTGGACCAGTCCGAGTTTCTCAGGGTCGCTCATCCGCAAGAGGACGATCGGGATATCGCCCGAGACGCCATACTTCCAAAGGCTGCTTTGTCCGAGGCGGTTTTTGAGTAACACGGCCGGGGCAGCGCGGGTGGAGGGGTTCGCATAAAGAAGTGCGCCGGCGGCCTGCGTATAGAGTTGTGCTTGAGCTTCGGTGATCCCGAGTTCATTCAAGGCAACATCTGTCCGGGCCAGCTCAAAGCAGTGGTCGATCGCTTGGGGGTCTTTATACTTCTGAGCGAGGGTCAGGGTGGCTCCTCGATCTTCGGTCACTCCAAGCACAAAATCGACACCAAGCGTTTGGTGCGGAGCTAGTTTAAAGGAACGCCTGAGCGAGACGATCGGATCAAGAACCGAGCCTACGGTGCCAGAGAGAGATAAACCATGCTGCATGGCCGCCGGGTTCTCCGGGGTGCGGCCTCGACCGATAAATCTGGCACGGTCTGTCTCACAGGAGATTTCATCTGAAGCGCCTTCACTTCCAAGGATTGAATGAAATAGACAAGGGTGACGATCGCCTTCGGCGCGGGGGCGCCGGGTACAGAAAATGGTTCCGTTTTCTTTCAAGAACTCCGTTTGCACAAATAGGTTGCTAAAGACCGGGTGGGCTGCGTCGGCTCTTGGGTCGGCGAGAACGATTTCGGCGTAGCTGGTTAATTCTATCGAACGTTCAGTGCTTGAATGGTTAGTGAGAGTTACGCGCCGCAGCTCGACATCGTCATCTCTGGCAACGCAGATTACGGTGCGGACTTCGAGCTCGCCCCGGCGGTGGCTGAATTCAGCGGATGCCCCGGAAAACCTGGCTCCGTAGTCCTTAGGCAGGTGCAGAGTTGGCTGATAGGCGGTTGACCAGAATTCGCCGCTTTCGCTATCGCACAGATAAATAAGGTATCCAAAGGCGTCGCGGGTGGCGTCTTCGCGCCAGCGGGTGATAGCCAAATCCTGCCAGCGGCTGTAGCTGCCCCCGGCGGTTGTGACCATCAGGTGATAACGGCCATTGGATAAAAGATTGACTTCCGGACTGATTGAATTGGGGGTGTCGAAGACTCGCATATGATATTGATTTGGGACTTAAATCAACACTTACACTTTATAGCACGCGTTGCCGTTTGTGCGACGTCTCACCGAAACTCCCATGGCAGATCGCGCGTACGTTTGGCTTCCACGCGTCAAACCGGATTTGGCCGAGTCGTTTCGGTGGTATAAAAAGGCTGCGGAAGCCGGCAATAGGGATGCGATGGACATTGTTGGCATAGACTATCGGTACGGCGCGGACGTCCACAAAGATTACGATAAGGCGCGCGAGTGGTACCAAAAGGCCGCTAAGAGGGGCAGCGAGGAAGCGGTGAAAGCGCTCGCGGGCTTACCGTCAAAGCAGTAGTTAGTAGGTGGCTTGACCAGATTCCAAACTGATCATCCAATGAATACAGTTTACGATAACACCTGTTTTGACCAACGCATGCTGAACGGGACTGGAACCCGATTGCAGGACGATACGGTCAACTCGCTCGGCGCATTTGCGGCTGCATCAGTTTATCAGAAGGGGACATTATGCCGGGTCCAGTAAAAATAATACCGCGGCCACCGGTCGTACTTCCACCGGGCACGGCCGACGCCGGCGCCGAGGGATGATATGCGGTTTGCGGTGCGTGTGCA
>CAZMNG010000376.1:1189-5006 GCA_964567505.1 uncultured Chthoniobacterales bacterium | reverse complement strand
TGGCCCAGTCAGTGCAGCTGAGATCTTTGTGCGACTTAACTCCAAGTCGAATGGAGGTGCGGTCACGTTCGAGCCTGTCGGCGGAAGCTCAAGCTAGGTCCGCGGTGCTGTGCTTAGTCGATAATAGGGAAGAGAAGAGATTAACCGCGCTTTTTTTAAATTTAGTAAATGAGGATTAGCAAATGGAACATCAGCGAGAGAGTAAAGCTCGAACGCCTGACACCTTGGAGATGGACGGTTCGATTGACGCCGCCGGGCACGATCTTAGGGGTCGCACCTAATGATTCAAGATTTCCTGAATCCGCGTCTTAAAGTATTGCGAGGAACCAAGTGAAAAAGAGAATGGAACTCTAATAATGCTTCGTGGCAAACTAAAGTAATAAGTAAATGGCTAAGCCATTTGTCTCCGACCTCAGCCAATCATCCTTGCCGGTGAGGTTTGCGCCCTCATACAGGCGGAAAGAAGACAATCGTGAAAGCTGCTGGAGCAGCCGCCCAATTATTTTCTGTATTTGGTTCTTAAGCCGGGAGGCCCTGGTTGTTGGTGTTCAGCGTCTGGGTGGTGAACTTGCCCAGGTAGGCGGAGAGCGTTCCGTCGGCTTTCAGGGCGAAGACGGAGCCGTCCTGCCATATTCCGTCGTCGGCTTGGTGGGGGCCTGGAGGATCTCCCTGAATGCAGTGCACGTCATGCACGCCGAGCCCGGTCGTAGATGGCGCGCCAAAAGCATAAACTTTCTTCGAACCGGTCACCATGGCGACCAATGCGACGCCCGCCTCGTTGCCCGTGACGTTGGTCCATGTTTGAATGTTCGTTTGGAAAATCGAGTTAATGAATCCCCAGAGCACCGCGAGACAACCAAGCGGCTTCGGGAAAATCGGACTGCGAGCGTAGTCCACGGCGTCCGAGGTGGGATTGGAATCCAGATGATGCCATCCGTCCAACAGCGCCGAAACTGTTGTGAACAGGCTAAGGTCGAGATTGTTGAAGATCTGATATTGAAATTGGCCGTTGACCTCGTTTACGTCCACGCGGCCTGATAGACGAAATCGCCCGCCTGGATGTTCATGTCGACGTGATACTACTGGCCCTGCTCCGTCGTATACTTGATGAAATCGCCGACAACGACTCCGTAATCTGGTAGCATTTTACCTCCTCTTCGGCTTCAATCGTTAAGCGGCGCGAGCCCCTGTTCGGCATGACCTCAGGCCTCATCTTCGGGAAAATTGTGGCGTTCTTCCCGTCGGTCCCTACCAGGAACGTGGTGCGCTCGCTGCCGATGTATTTCTTTGCTTCCATGCTCTTTTCCTTCCGCAGGCCATACGCTCCTGATGACCCCACTGATCGTGACCTCGGACAGACTTGTGTCTTCGGTCCCTGGCGCAATCCTACAGTTGAATCCGCGCGACCGAGCGTCACTCGCAGCTGTCTCGAACCTGCGTCAAATTTGAAACGGTCAGGCAAAAGGAAATTCACCATTGACGATCGTTCGTGGCAAACCAAGTCATAATCCGAGGGCTTTGTGTATCAGGTTACACTGTCCGGATTCACCCGGAGACTTGCCCATCATCCAAACGGCACCGGACGAATCGCCGTTCTGAGCGACGACGGAACCTTTGATCTAGTGTCGGGGTCGCACATCGTAAGCGACCACGGAGCCGTAGCGTGGATAAGCTGTGTTTCCGCCTGTGGAGCGGATGAATCACCAGCCACACACCGGAAAGCCGCCGTCCCATTCTGCAACTCCTGAACTCCTGCAACTCCTGACTTCGCTTCGCGGTGGCCATAATGCAGGTCAAGGGACGTTGCGGATCCATCGCAGGGAGGAGGTGCTAAACAACCGAAGGGGCGGCGCACTAAAAGCGATTTCTGAGGGATCTTAGTATCAGTTAAATCTGCCCGTATTCACTCGAAGATTTGCTAAAGTCCAAATCTTCAATAACTAGATGCGACCCCTAGGACTCTTATTTAAGACAGTCTCTTCCGATTCATTTATTTTAGAACAGGCTTTTAAGCTGACACGGCATTGGTATTTGCCTCCTGCAACTTGCTCATTTAGCGCCAGATGCTCCGGGGATGGCACCCGCAAAATCGTCCCACTGCTTAGGACGATTTCGCAAAGGCTAATACGGAATCGCGTGCTTCACCATTTACAGCGAGACGGATGATGCGTCGATGCCGAAGCCAGTGCTGCCGGCGGACGGGGACACGCTGTTTTTGGTTGTCCCGACGAAGACGCAGCAAACCTGCAACTCTTGAATTCTGAACTCCTGCAACTCCTGCAACTCCTGAACTCCTGCCTTCTTCAACCCCCGAGCAAACACTGCTGTCGGATCGACTGTTGGCCGCACGGAGATCTTGGTCGCTTGGTGCCACACAATTCATTCTCTACAGGACAGAATGCTGCTGCAGTCGCAAGCTGCAACTCCTGAACTCCTGCAACTCCTGAACTCCTGCAACTCCTGCAACTCCTGAACTCCTGCAACTCCTGCAACTCCTGCAACTCCTGCAACTCCTGAACCCCGTCCATCGATGCATTGGGCCGAACCGGCTATGAGAATCGCTCCAGTAATCATCACCTGCCCGGAACGGGCGCAACTGCTCGTACAAACGCTCGCGTATTTTTGCGAAACCGACTGGCCAGGCCGCCCGCATGTCCAGATGGACGATTCGCATGCCGGAGATCGTCGCGCCCGCCTAACACGCAATGCGCAATGTGGGCTCGAATGGTTCCTCGCAGAAAGCGACGCCAAGTTTGCATTGCTCCTCGAAGACGATCTGGAATTCAATCTCCACCTTCGTTGGAACCTCGAACGCTGGTCGCCAATTGTCGATGGTAGCCTGCGGTTCGGAAGTCTCTACAATCCCGGCATTCGACGCCTTGGTGACGGCAACGGTTACTTTTTAGCGGATCCTGAAGCCTGTTACGGCGGCCAGGCCTGCGTGCTGTCGAGGGACGCCGTATTTGTCGCGTTGCGCAATTGGGAGACTGTTGTGGGAATGCACGATATCAAACTCCCGCGAATCATCTCCTCGGCAGGTCACTGCCTCTACTATCACCAACCCTCGTTAGTCCAACATCTCGGAATCGAAAGCGTCTGGGGCGGCGGATTTCATCAGAGCGCCGATTTCGATCGCAGTTGGCGGGCCGATTTTTCTTGCAAGCGCATCCCGGGCTGGTTCACTTTCCCGCATTTTATGGCCAAGTGGTGCGTGAAGCGAACGAGGGCGAGTCGCTCGTGGAGACCGGCTCGTGGCTGGGCCGCGGCACTGTCTTTTTGGCGGAGAAGGTGAGAGCATCTGGCAAACGGGTCAAGGTCGTGGTCGTTGATACAATTCAAGGGTAACTTTGGAGAACCTGCGACGGTCACACTGGACCATTCTATCTCAGGTACAACCGAGGCTTGATTGTTGCTTCAGATTGGAGGCGCCAGTGGTTTAAGTGTGGTCGAATGGCTTGTTAGCAACACACGTTAGGAGATGAGTTCAGGAGTTCAGAAAGCAGGAGTTGCAGGAGTTGCAGGAGGTCAGGAGTCGGAAGTTGGTTGCTGAAAGCTAGAATAACTACCCCCGAGCAAACACCGCTGTCGGATCGAACGGTTAGCCGCACTGAGATCTTGGTCGCTTGGTGCCAGACAATTCATTTTCTACAGGGCGGAATGCTGCTGCCGTCCGAAGCTGCAACTCCTGAATTCTGAACTCCTGCCTGCTGAGGTGAGAATGCAGGAGTTGCAGGAGTTCAGGAGTCGGAAGTTAGTTGTTGAAAGCTAGAATAACTACCACCGGAAGCAAACACCGCTGTCGGATCGAACGGTTAGC
>CAZMNG010000376.1:0-1089 GCA_964567505.1 uncultured Chthoniobacterales bacterium | reverse complement strand
CCGGAAGCAAACACCGCTGTCGGATCGAACGGTTAGCCGCACTCAGATCTTGGTCCCTTGGTGCCAGAAAATTCATTTTCTACAGGACGGAATGCCGCTACAGTCCTCACCTGCCACTCCTGAATTCTGAACTCCTGCAACTTCTGAATTCTGAACTCCTGAACTCCTGCCTTCCCCCCCGATGCCCTCCTCTCCCCTACAACCATCGGTCTCCTGCATCACGCCCACGGCAAACCGTCGATGCTTTCTCCCGCAGGCGATCCGCTATTTTCTGGCGCAGGATTATCGGAACAAGGAACTGATTATTGTCGATGATGGCGAAGATGCGGTTGGCGATCTCGTGCCGGAAGACGAACGTATCCGTTACATCCGGCTGCCGGGTAAAACGGTCCTCGGAGAAAAACGGAATCGCGCCGCCAGCGAGGCTCACGGTGAAATCATTATTCACTGGGATGACGACGATTGGAGCGCGCCATGGCGATTGGGCTACGAAGTCGAGGAGTTGCTGACTTCTGGAGCGGATATTTGCGGGCTGGACCGAATCTTTTTCTACACCCCGGCTAAAGCGCGGGCATGGGAATACATTTATCCGGCCAGCCAGCGACCTTGGGTCTACGGTGCGAGCATGGCCTACCGAAAGGCATTCTGGGCGGCGCACCCATTCCCGCAGATTGGCGTAGGCGAGGACGCGAAGTTTGTCTGGGCGGATGCTCGCGCGAAAATTCATGTGTTAAAGAATCCGCACTTTCTGATCGCACTTATCCATGAGGCCAATTGCAGTCCCAAACGGACAACGGACCCGCGGTATCGGGTGCGACCGGTCGAAGAAGTGGAGCGATTGCTCGGTGCCGACTTGAGTTTTTACGCCCATCGAAACGGCCCAAGCGGCGGGACCGGCGCTCAACCTGTGGCGGCCAAACCCAAGCAGCGCGCACTGGTTTCTGCGGCTCTGGGTGTCGGTGACATTCTGCGCGTCACGCCGTTGATCCGGGTTGTCCACCGGCTCGGGTACGAGACGGATGTGCTGCTGGCGACAGATTATCCGGACGTGGTCGAGTTGCTGGAGGGTGCGCCGGAGATTCGGCAAGT
>CAZMNG010000375.1:0-5033 GCA_964567505.1 uncultured Chthoniobacterales bacterium | reverse complement strand
TTCCTCCGGCAACTCGACACGATAACCTTGGACGCGGGGGAAGCGAATTTCAAGCGCGTCGCGGTCAGGCCGCATCGCTTTGAACTGAATTGTTTGGCGGGGCGGGACGGGAACGACGACCACAGGCTTGGCGGCGAAGTCAAATGGGATGCCCAACACGTCGGCATATTCGACGTTGAAGAGCCCCTCCTCATTCAGATCGTAGGATTGACGGCGTAGAGCGCGACCGATGACCTGCTCGCAGAGAAGCTGGGTGCCGAAGGCGCGCACGCCAAGGACATGGGTAACAGTGTTAGCGTCCCATCCCTCCGTGAGCATCGATACAGAAACGACGCAACGAATTTGGCCGCCAAGCTTGCCTTCCTTGCCGACAGTGTTCATGACTTCTCGCAGTAGGTCCTGGTCAGTAATGTTGTCGGCTTGTTGACGGTCTCCGGTTCTCTCAAGGATCTCGCGTCGGAAGCGCTCGATTTCATCTACGGCGAAATCCCGGAACTTAGGATCCAGAGCGTCGCCGGATTCCAGTTCCTCGCTATCAATCAGAAGTGTGCGCGGCTGTGAGAATGGGTTGCCGTGCTCATCGAAATTGCGGAATAGTTCGATGCGCCCGTTTTCGAGTTGCGTTGACCCATCCTCGTTGGGACGGAAGAAACCGGAGACGTAATCGTACACGAGCTTCGATGTCGACGTGTTGTTGCACACGACGATGAAACATGGCGGAACCCTGATTCCGGCCTCCTGCCATTTCTCGAATGTCTGTTTGTAGTGCCCATGAAGGGCATCGAGCGCCGTGCACAGCGGCGTTGGCAGGTTAAGCGGATCAAGATTATCCGTCTTGCCGCGCCCCTTCTTCGGCATCTTTTTGCGGATGTGTTCCCAAAGGTTGCGGAAGACGGGCACCTCAGCGCCAGGAATGTTGTCGGCGACGGGCACACGAGGAAGTTTGACAATGCCGCATTCAATGGCATCCATTAATGAGAAGTCCGACATTGTCCACGGGAACAGGGTGCCCTCTGCGTAGCCTGAGCCGCGCAGAAAGAAAGGTGTGGCGGAAAGATCGAAAACGCGATTGAGGCCAACTTTGCGCTTTACGGATTCTAGGCCGTTGATCCATAGCCTAGCGGCTTCCTTATTTCGTTCTGCCTCCTCTTTGTCGTCGCGCGAGAAATCTTCTTCGTCGGGATCTCCTGGCTTTTCCTTGTAGCAGTGATGGGCTTCATCGTTCAGCACGAGCATATTCTTAAAGCCCATCAGGTCAGGCATCACCCGCTGAATCATCTGCCCTTCGGTTTCAATCGTCTCGATTGGACCGCCATGGCGACCTTCGAGAAGTGCCCGGCCGCCTTTTGAGATCTCCATCCGCTCGCGGAGCCTGAAGGCGTGGTAATTAGTGATGACAATCTTCGCCCGCTTGATGTCGTCCAGCATGTCCGGCGGGACGAGTTCTCTGTTGGCGTAGTAGCTGTCGGGATCGCTCGGCTGTAGAACGCGAAGGCGATCCTTGATTGTTAGGCCGGGCGTAACCACTAGGAAACCACGAGTGAAAGTCGAACCGCCTGGACGACGGACCGCATTCACGGTCTGCCAAGCAATAAGCATGGCCATCACAGTGGTTTTGCCGGCTCCGGTGGCAAGTTTTAGTGCGACGCGATCCAATCCTGGATTCGCCTCGGCATTGGCATTGGCGAGGTGCTCGAGGAACTTCTTCCAACTCGGTCGCTTCGGCGCAACCTCTGTCAGCCAGATCGCCGTTTCCGCAGCCTCCACCTGACAGAAAAAGGGCCGGATTCCCTGGAATTGATGGTGCCTCCAATGCTGAAGCAAGCGGGCCGTTTCGGGAGTGACGAGCCAGTCGTTGTGGCTGGTCAGACGCCGCCACTTGTCTATCTCCTGGCGAAGCTCGTTGATGATGGGGATCGGTTCGTACCGCTGCTTGCGGGTTGACAGACCTGTTTCGTCCTCGAACTCGAAGCCTTCTTGGGTGGGCGAGTCTTTGCGCTTCCGGGGTTTTGGGATTGGCGTGATGAACTGCGCAATCCTGCGCGTCTCGATGATTTGCTGCGTCGGTTGGCCGCTGGGATCAAGTTCCCAATGACGGGACGGGTATGCATAGGGCGAATTGAGAATCGGATGCTCGAAGAATTGGCTCGGCATCGTGGGCGAAGGGCCTCCGGTCGGTACTGCGAGTCTCAGTAGAGATTCGCATCTGCGCATTCATGCGCACTATCATCGGCCGCGTTCTGACTTGCAATTCCGATGAACGCTACAAGTGTACGACGCTGGGCTACCTTTGGAAGCCAGGCGATTACGCAAGTATGGGCTGCTTTCCTTGCGTAGTTATTACTCTATAAATATCGCGTGCTGAGACCGAGGCTAGCGCCATGTGCTGCTATGAGGACTTGTTGATCGCGCGTTCGACGGTTGGTATTCTCGCATTAAGGGAGTGCAAGTGGTTGCAACGGCCTCAGACGGAATCAGGAGAGCGACAACCGTTCTCCTTGCGGTATCGCTTTGGCTCCACGCATTATTCTTTCTGAGTTTCCAATCCCTTCTGCTCTCAAGTGTTGGCCGACTCCTACATTTGACGACTTCCGAGGCAGTTCTAGCCGGGCTCTTGGTCATATTCTCTTTTCTAACGGCATCCGGTTTTTGGCGAACGCTTCGAAGCCTCGCGTACATCTATTTCTTTCCGTTCGTCCTTCTTTTCTATTTCCTCCATTTCTGCATTTTGGTCATTCGGCATGTAAACCGATGGATGGCAGCGCGGGGACCCGCGGTGCGAGTTGATCTGACGATGGGTGATCAAAGGACACAGGCGGTTGCTCCGGTCCAATTGCCGCGCCCAGCCCTCGAACCTCTAAGGAGGAAAGCTCATGTGGAGGTCATGCGCTTCCTTTCTCGGCCATTTCGCCGATTCACGATACTCTGGGGGGTTCTCCTATTAGTCACGACTCATTTAGCGGTCGTGTGGCTTTGTTTAATTGTCCTCTTGGTCCAGTTAGCTCGGAAGATCTTTCTCATTGGCAAGGTGCTGCTCTTTTCGGAGCCTTGGCTGAAGAAATATGGGCCGCTCTTATTCGCTGGCCTCAACAAGACTCTTGAAGCACTCGACGCTATGACCCCCGATGCCGATCCCAATGACAAGGAGTTTAAGAGCCTGCTGGGGCAATTGAATCTCTGGCGAAGAATACTGGCGTTCCTGAAGAACCCATACCTGTTGTCCCGGTGGGCATGGGTGCTCGCCGTTGTTCTTTTTGCCTTCATTTACACGTATTTTGCAATCCTCTTTTCGTTTGGCTATTACGGGATGGCGCGCGTAAGCGGGGTCAATTACTCGTGGGCAGAAGCACTTACCACCTCGATGTTCCTTCCGTTGTACGCTACTGATTTGCCAAAGCCTTTCGCAATCCGGCTCCTTGGTGGGCTCCAGGGTTCGCTGATCCTTGCCGTCGGCATCGGCACGGTCATGAACTTCTTGCGCCGTAAACTGGACGCCGTTCGCCGCGCTGCAATTGCCTTTAGCGATCGCCTCGACGAGCAAGTCGCTGGCGGCAAGCATCCGGTTCTTGAGTCGATGCGTTCAGCCACTCACACTGCAGGCGGCGCGCAAGCCCTTACTAACGAGGCGGCAATAGGCACGGGAGATGATGAAGACGACCGATTTAGCGGGGAACTGGACAGACTGCGGCAACAAGTCGCGGCGGCGCGCTCTTCGGAGGGGCCTGACATTCAACTTGCCGAGTGCGAGCGAGGCGCAAACCTCGCAATGGAGCCCGGCGATCCGGCGTCAGCTCTCTTTGAATTGGGGGAAAGGCACGAAATGCGTATCGAGCGGCCAAAAGCTCTCGACGCCTATAGGAGTGCATGGGAAATCGAAAAAAGGCCGAAGTATGGAATTAGATATGCGTCAGTTGCCCAAGTGCTCAATCGCATACGGGAGGCTGTGTCGACATACGAAGAGATCCTCGGCCTGCAGCTGGACCTCGCTGAGCGGGCTGACGTACTAAGCAACCTCGGGGTCCTCTATAAGGACTCTAGCTACACATCCAAGGCCGAACGCGCCTACACCGAAGCCCTCGCGATCCGACGCAAACTGGCGGAGACTGCTCCTGAAAAACACTCGCCGGAAGTCGCAAGCACGCTCAATAACTTCGCGATTCTCTACCACGCTACCCAGCGCGACCCAAGCGCCGAGGAGGCATTGTGCGAAGCTCTTGCAATCTGTCGCAAGTTCTCTGCGCGCAGCGCGCAGGAGATTCAACCTAGGCTCGCCGCATCCCTCGATAACCTTGGTCTTCTGTACGCGTACACCCAGCGACCAGTTAACGCCGAGGAATGTTTCCGCGAGGCCCTGGAAATCCGACGGAATCTCGCTGGCTCCAATCCCTTCGGGTATCTGCCGGATTTGGCAAACACGCTTACCAACCTAGGAATTCACTGCTGGGATATGAAGCAGCTTACAGAGGCACAGCGGATGTTCGAGGAAGCTCTTGCCATTCGTCGCGCCCTCGCCGAGGTTGTTCCTGAATCGTACTTGCCCGAAAAGGCGACCTCTCTTCACAACCTTGGGGTTTTCTACGCTGATACCAACCGGATTCCAATGGCTGAGAATTCTCACTGTGGAGCCCTTGCCATCTACCGCAGGCTTGCAGAGATTGATCCAGATCAAAACCTGCCCAATGTGGCGTCGACGCTGAATTGCCTCGGGAAGTTGTACGGCAGTACGCAAAGGGCCGCCCAGGCGGAAGAAGCCTTTGGCGAAGCCCTTGAAATCAGACGCAGGTTTTCAACCACAGACCCGGCGACACGCGTGCCTGAGGTGGTCGCAACGCTGGGTAGCCTCGCGGAGTTTTACCTCTCGACAAAGCGAATAAGAATCGCGGCTGCACACGCGTCGGAGGCAGAGCGCCTCCTTGATCCGCTCTGGCGCGCAAACCCAGCGCTCTATGGTGATGAAATGGCACGGGTGCTTGCGACACGTGCGCAAATCTGTGAATCGATAATGGGTTCCGGCGCGGAAGCAAGAACGTTTG
>CAZMNG010000374.1:0-5036 GCA_964567505.1 uncultured Chthoniobacterales bacterium | reverse complement strand
TACTTTTTACTCTGGGATTGTTCGGTCTACGCGAGACAAATGCTTCCAGCACTTCGTAACGTTTGAGCGCCGCTCGAGTTCGCGGCTCCCGCACAAGTTCTCCCCTGGCAGCAGGAGATGGTTCGATCAGATCGCTTCTTCGCCGGTTTCGTCTGTGCGAATTCGAATCGCTTCTTCGATGGGGTAGATGAATACTTTGCCGTCACCGATATTGTCGGTTTTCGCGGCGCTCACGATCGCAACAGTTACGTTCTTGACCATGCTGTCCGCGAGCACGACTTCGATCTTAATTTTTGGTATAAATTCGCCCGTGTACGCGTGACCGAGGTAAAATTCTGTCTGGCCTTTCTGACGCCCGTATCCGTTGACTTCGGTGATCGTCATGCCTTCGATGCCGATTTCTGTTAGGGCTTCTTTCACCTCTTCAAGTTTGAACGGCTCGATGATCGCTTCAATTTTTTCACTTCCTGGTTCCCGCCGGCCGAGGTCGAAACCCTCGTCCGGCTGTCTGAAATTCAAGATTTAGATCTGGTTAAGAACTTCAAAAGGGATGCCCTCAACCAGCCGTTCTACGTAGTCCTGGAGCCCTTTCCCGGGTCGCCGACCCCGCGAGTAGAGAAAGATGGGTTAGCTGTGGCTGTGTTTTTGTTGTCCCACTTCCGCGTGCATCATCGTTTCAGCAGCAGATGGTAGATTGATTTCATCGCGTCGATAGAGCCGTATGGCGACCCTCTCGATTAGGTTCCGCTCTCCTCGATTGATGGTACGACCTAAACCAGAAGATCCGATGACTTCGCGATAGTATAGCCCGCATAACACTCGGAATTCTTCATAATTCCACGGCCCATCGTATCCAATAACATTCCCCACTTCCAACGGTTGGTGCTGAAAGTCTGTTCCGTTTCGCTGACGCACCTCAGCGCTTAGATTCCTCAAGCGCTCATCGCCAATTTTGAGGTCAAACTCAATGAGCGAGTCGATTTGGCTTTCGTCTGGTTCGAAAGTCGAAATCCTTTTCAAGTTTATCCTGATGCACTCGAATTCGATTGTTCCGGTGGGCATTTCGGCGATTGGGTCTTAGCATTGAACTCAAGCTCTGTCTACCACACTTCTTGCGGCATTAACGTCTGCTTTTCTTTGTCATTGGAGGGCAAAACAAAGATCGGTCGTTTGTAGTCGATCATTGGGTTATGTCTAAAGCCCGATGTTTTCAATCCCGAAGAGGCGACTCAGCTATCAGCTGCTTCTAGACCCAGTTCCGATTCTTGCCTTCACCTTTTTATTTTCGATCCGGCTCTGCGGAAAGTCCCGTTTATCTTTGTAGAAATAGCACATTTCTATCAAGGTCGGCCATATTTCCAATGAGGATTGAATCTGACTTACGACGTCATCTACGATTCGGGAAACATTCTGTTGAAAGAAATCCGGTTCAAACCCGTAAAAGCAGCGCGCGAGATTTTCGGCGAACAAGATTAATGATTTCTTGCGCCCTTCGTTTTTTGTCGAAGCCGCTGCTTTGAGTATGCGATTGTGAACCGCGGTGATTTTTGCGAGAATTTCTTCGCTATCCTTCAAGCTTACTTCTCCCTGGTAACTAAAGCGGATCGATAGATCATCCACCGACTCGAGGCTCCCTTTGATCTTCTTCTTTAATAATGTGCAGATCTCTTCATTAAAAACATCCGTCGCCAACGGGTTCCGCATATAGTTATTTTTGATGTGCGTCTGTACGGCATCCGTATGGGCCGAAACAACGCCATCCTGCTGGATCCAAAGCCGATAAATATAATCTTCGAAGCGCAGCCTTGTCGGGAAAAACGGTGGCAGACCAAGACGGTTGTCGTACCCAGCGACGCCGCAATCGATTCGCCAGTTCTTGTTCGTTACAACCGGACGAAAGTTATCGAGCACATAAATATCGTTAAAGTGGTGCAGATCGGTATGACTCTGTTTCTCGTCATTCAGGTACATGAAAACGTAGTCTAAAGCGTCGATATCATTTGTCCCGGTGCGAAAGGTCTGCGCGATTTTTATGACCGCGCTCTTTGAGAGCGGTCCCTCCTGCAACAAAAGTGAATTCTCGGTTGTGAACTCGGCAGAAACATTAGTCTCCAGATCCATCGCCGTGTCCCGAACCAATTCACCAGATTCATAGTTGCCAGGAACCTCACGAACGCGTTTGCCTAGTACATCCTTGAAGGAGGTAAGCAGATCATAAGACTTCTGCAGGTAGCCGTTGGCTCCGGCCTTATGCAGGCGTCCCCTGGAAATTTCGTCGCGACCCAATGACTCGGGGCTGCCTTCCACCAATGCATAGGGGCGCATATCGTCATCGGCGCTGATCATGAACGCACCGAGCGTGTACATCAAAGTAAAGTTCCGGTTTCCACCGTAGCTGGGGCGGAAAAGATTTCGGACCAACGCCTCGAGCTTACGATCCCGCAACTTCTTGTTCAAGAAGGAGAGAAACTGCTCCTTCTCGCACGGGCCAACGTAGTACAGGTCATTGACTGTTTTGGTGTTTTCGAGCCGGCTAAAATATTTTTCGTGATTCGCCAAACTCGAATCATCGAATACCATCATTTTGACGGAATGGCCATTACTCCAGAAATGTTCGTCGTATGCTTCGATCGTTGCGCCGACATCGCGTAATCGATAGGTCGGAACAACAAATACATTTTCAGCAATCTTCATATAAGATGGGAGAGCGTGATAAAAAGAGCGACCTTCCGAACGCTCGTTGGACAGTTCGTTACGCCTTGGCGTCTGCAATGTTGGGTTTGTTTTCGGCGAGCGTGCGTCTTTCTCGCAACGGGATTCATTCGTTTGGGATTAGGCTAGGCCAACCGTTGTAATGATCATGTCGATCAACTTAATGCCAAAAAACGGCAGGAGGATTCCTCCTAAACCGTAGGTGAAGAGGTTCCGCGCCAGGATCTCGGCGGCGCCGAGCGGCCGGAAATTAATTCCATTAAGCGCAAGAGGAATCAGCGCAATAAGGATGATCGCATTAAAGATCAGCGCGCTTAAGATGGCGCTCTGCGACGACTTCAGGAACATGATGTTCAGCGGAGCGATCTGCGGGAATTTGCCTAGCAACATCGCAGGCAAAATTGCAAAGTATTTCGCAACGTCGCTCGCGATACTGAAGGTGGTAATCGCACCACGCGTCATGAGCAATTGTTTTCCGATCTCAACGATGTCGATCAGCTTGGTCGGATTCGAATCGAGGTCAACCATGTTACCGGCCTCTTTCGCGGCCTGAGTACCAATATTCATTGCCACACCGACGTCGGCCTGGGCCAGCGCTGGAGCGTCATTTGTGCCGTCACCGGTCATGGCCACCCGGTGACCCAAGAGTTGCTCTTTCTTACACCGCACGAGTTTGTCTTCCGGCTTGGCTTCGGCCAGGTAGTCATCGATGCCGGCTTCCAGCGCGATAGCGGAAGCGGTTAACGGGTTGTCACCTGTGACCATCACGGTTCGAATTCCCATTGCGCGGAAACGGGCAAATCGATCCCGCAGTCCGCCTTTCACAATATCCTTAAGGTGAACCGTACCCAGAACCTGTTCTTTGCTAGCGACGACCAGTGGGGTGCCACCCGACTTCGAAATCGTTTTAACATCTTTTTCGACGGATTCCGGCATCCTTCCACCGACGTAGCCACGAATCGCATCTGGCGCACCTTTCCGGTAGCTTACACCATCGAGATCGACACCGCTCATCCGGGTGTGAGTTGTGAAAGGTACAAAGGTAACGTTGGCCATCTCGCTTAATTGCCGAGCGCGTATGCCAAATTTCTTGGCTAAAATCACCACGGATCGTCCCTCCGGGGTTTCGTCGGCAAGTGATGTGAGTTGTGCCACGTCCGCCAACTGCTGCTTGGTCACTCCGGCAACTGGGAGAAAGTTTGTTGCCTCCCGGTTGCCGATCGTAACGGTGCCCGTTTTATCCAGAAGGAGGACGTCAACATCTCCCGCCGCTTCCACAGCATGACCGCTACTGGCAAGAACGTTTATCTGCACGAGACGGTCGATACCAGCTATACCAATAGCGCTGAGCAGTCCGCCCATCGTCGTCGGAATCAGACAGACAAGCAGCGCAACCAGGACCGGGATGGTAAGGTTTACCGAGGAGGCGATACCAAAGGCTTTCAACGAGATCACCGCGACCAGAAAGACAAGCGTCATCCTCGAGAGCAAAATGGTCAGCGCAATCTCGTTTGGTGTTTTTTGACGGTTAACGCCTTCGACAAGATTGATCATCCGATCCACAAAGGTCTCACCGGGATTAGTAGTGATTTGGACTTTGATCTGGTCGGACAGGACTTTCGTACCGCCGGTGACGGCGCTCCGGTCGCTCCCGGATTCACGAATGACTGGCGCAGACTCGCCTGTGATCGCTGATTCGTCCACGGTCGCTGCCCCTTCAATGACTTCTCCATCTCCAGGAATCAGTTCTCCGGCCGATACAACCACCACATCATCTTTTCGCAATCGTTGTGCGGGAACTTTCTCAATTGTCCCATCGAAGTTCAGGCGCCTTCCAAACGTCTGGGTCTGCGAGCCACGCAACGCCTTGGCTTGCGCCTTGCCGCGCCCCTCTGCCATCGCCTCCGCTAAGTTCGCGATCAACACGATTAACCAGATCCAAAGTGCGATCTGGAATTGGAACCCGAAATTAGCTCCGCGCCCCGTAACGAGTACGATCGTTGAAATCGCCGCTCCGACCTCGGCCACAAACATCACCGGGTTCCTGGCCAGCGTGACTGGATTTAGCTTTCTAAAAGATTCCCCGATAGCCGGGAGGATAATCGCCGGATCAAAGACTGAATGAGCTCTAATTGCCACAGAAAGTCCGAAGACAAAACATTATTGATATTTGAAGAGCTTCCAGTGCAGCGCCAGGAAATGCTCCAGCATAGATTTCATGGTTAACGCGGATAAGAAATGCTCCGTAGACCTCATTTGTCCCCAAGATTGACGGGTTCCTTACTTGAACCGAAGTGGTCCACCTCAAACAGGCGCCGCATGTT
>CAZMNG010000373.1:0-5037 GCA_964567505.1 uncultured Chthoniobacterales bacterium | reverse complement strand
AGGTGCGGTTTCGCGTTGTTCTTACGATGGGGAGCTGAACCCAGCGTATCTGCCTAGTACCCATTATGCGCCAAGTCAGGCGATGGATGAAGCTGGTGGAGCGTTGGGCGCAGGTCGCTTCGCTGGCGGCTACTTGCGCTCAGCGCACCACCAGCTTCATCGACGCACTCGCCGTAAAGAAAAGAGCCGAGACAATTAAGCCCCGACTCTCTCCTGGCGATAACCATCATACGAGGTTTGCCGCCATCGCCAAACGGCTTTGAAGACTTTACAAGGATTAAACGCGCGTTTCAGGCGGAGGTTTCAAAATAATAACTCGCCAGAAATGGTATTGAAACTTCGACCGGAGCGTGTGCCCCCCGTCACCGAGCTTCACGAGCGAGCTCGGGTACGGGCCTGGGCATGATAAGGGTCCGGCCAACTTCCCCCCTTGGTTGATCCCCTGCAATTGTGATGGCTGCAGCCGGGTAAAACTTCTCGTGGCACTTACTCTTCTGGCGTGATTGGCCCGCCTCTGTCTTGCTTGAAAAGGCTTCATCGAGAATCTCTGGGGCAAATTCCCCGACCTCCGGTTCCTTGCTCGCCTTTGACCCGGCGACGTTTAGTGTCATCAACTCGCCATCCTGAAGACGCTTCCTGCCAACCGAGCGCGGGCCGCCCGCTAACAGCGGATTGAGCTAAACCGGTTACCGATAGCGCGAATAAAATCCCTCGTTCAGCAGTCTAATCACCAACTTCGGAGAGGATCTGTGTTCCACGGAATCGGAGCGACATTGGCGGATACAGGTCTTGACGACTTGAGCGAATGGATTTGGCAGCCGGTCTTCTGGTATGGCCTAGTAGCTCCGGTCGCGCTATTGGGAGTCGTGACCATTTATTTGTTTTGGCTCGATCACAAACAGGGGAGGGTGTATCGCCTTGAAGTGAGGCGAAAAAGCCGACCGCCTTCTCGCAAAGCGGCCCGCAAAAAGGTTCGCTGAGTCTTACAGAGCCGGGTGAAGAATTGGACACGGTCGACATTGATCAACAACTCGAGCGCGTGAAACGGTTTCTCTGGCACGGCAACGTGGCACGGGCGCTAGATGCATCAATGGGAGTGCGCCCGAATCGCCATCAGCTTGATACTCTGGCCTGAGGTCCAGCTGTCCAGCTTGGACTAATCTAAGAGACGGGGGTGCGCCATCGGATCACCGGGAAGCCATCGCCGTGTGGCGGCGTGCCGTGGAACTCGGCATAACGCTCATCGATACGGCGGATTCCTACGGCCCACGCGTCGCCGAACGGCTCATCGCCGAGGCGTTGCACCCATACCGGCAAGATTCGCTGCTCGATCTTCAGCGTGAGGGCAAAATCCGGTACATCGGATTGTCACACCGCTTCATTGTTAGTATGTTTGGAATTGAAGCCTAATTCATACGATGATCGCACTCGGCTGCCTTCGATTTCAATTCATATTCGGACACAGGTGTAATCTCAGTTGAATCATATCGTTCAACGATATAGATTGCCCTCTGGAGAGTAAGTAATCACACCGTTCTCCTGGCAATGTGGGGTTCCCGAGAGGCAGGTGCGGAATTCTTCCTGCTCAATTTGTGAACAACACATATCAAAACCTCAATCCCCAGAGGAGGTTAATGGCATTTACGACAACAACTGCGGCCACGAGGTTACCTCGTGAGATCGCCGCTGAGCAACCGGTACCTGGATTCGCGAAGGGAAACGTAATTCATGAGAAATCAAGAGCAACCTGTTCGTTCCATCCAGCTGAGCAACAATATTGAGTCGCACCTGACCGAGAATCGGGTCTTTAAACCATCTAGAGCTTTTGCCAAGAACGCCTGCATCTCGAGTTTTGAGGAGTATCTCGCACTGTACCGGAGATCCATCAAGGATCCGGAAGGGTTCTGGAGCGAACAGGCGTCTGAGCTACTGGTCTGGCACAAAAAATGGAAGAGCGTTCTCGAATGGGAGGAACCCTTCGCCAAGTGGTTTGTGGACGGTAAGCTGAACGTTTCGGAGAACTGCCTCGATCGCCACCTAAGCGGTCCGCGACGAAACAAGGCGGCGCTGATTTGGGAAGGTGAGCCGGGAGACAAGAAGACGCTAACCTATCACCAGTTGCACCGCGCAGTCTGCAAGTTCGCAAACGCGTTGAAACGCAACCAAATCAAGAGAGGCGATCGCGTCATCATTTACATGCCGACATGTCCGGAAGCGGCGATCGCGATGTTAGCGTGCGCGCGCATCGGTGCGATTCATTCCGTCGTCTTCGGAGGATACAGCTCTGAGGCAATCAAGGATCGCGTTAACGACAGCCAGGCAAAGATGATTATCACGGCGGATGGCGGCTATCGACGCGGGGCGATCGTGCCGCTGAAACACAACGTCGATGAGGCTCTCAAAGAGAACGAGCATATTGAAAAAGTCATCGTTTTTCGACGCGCGAACAACGAAATCCAGATCGTCGAGGGGCGAGATGTCTGGTGGCACCGGGAAATGGAGTATGTCGATGCGAATTGCGAGCCGGAATCGGTGGATGCGGAAGACCCTCTGTACATTCTTTACACAAGCGGCTCAACCGGAAAACCAAAAGGAGTCCTGCACACTTCAGGAGGGTATCTGCTCCAGGTCGCCCTCACTACGAAGTATGTGTTCGATCTTCGCGAAGAGGATATCTTTTGGTGCACGGCCGATGTAGGCCGGGTAACCGGGCACAGTTACGTTGTCTACGGACCACTCTGCATCGGTTCGACAGCTTTTATGTACGAGGGCGCTCCAAATTGGCCGGAACCGGACCGATTTTGGGAGTTAATCGAACAGTACGGCATAACGGTTTTCTACACGGCGCCCACCGCGATTCGGGCTTTTGTCCGTTGGGGCGACGACTACCCGAATCGGCATGATCTCTCTTCGCTGCGGTTGCTTGGGACCGGTGGGGAGCCGATCAACCCCGAGGCGTGGATGTGGTATCACACCGTCATCGGTGGAAAACGATGCCCGATTGTCGATACCTGGTGGCAAACCGAGACTGGTTCGATCATGATCACGCCTCTACCCGGTGCAACCCCTCGGAAACCAGGTAGCGCGACCTTACCGTTCTTCGGTATCGACGCTGCTGTTGTCGACGACCGTGGCGCAGAAGTTCCGCCGAACGTTGGAGGGAAGCTCGTGATCAAAAGGCCCTGGCCGTCGATGCTCCGGACGATTTGGGGTGACAAAAACCGCTATATCAAACAGTACTGGAGCGAATTTAAGGGAATGTACTTAACCGGCGACGGAGCACGCCGGGATAAAGATGGCTATTTTTGGATTGTCGGCCGGATTGATGACGTCCTTAATGTCGCTGGTCACCGCCTCGGAAGCGCGGAGATCGAGAGCGCGCTTGTCAGCCATCCGGAGGTGGCCGAAGCCGCGGTCGTCGGTCGTCCGGATGAGATCAAAGGTCAAGCCGTGGTCGCCTTTGTCACACTCAAGCAGCATGGGAACCCAACGCCCGAGCTTCGGGCGAAGCTTAGGGAGCACGTCGGTGAGATGATCGGCGGCATAGCGAAACCAGACGATGTGCGGTTTGCCGAGGCGCTGCCGAAGACCCGCAGCGGCAAAATCATGCGCCGTCTGCTCAAAGAGCTCGCAACTCGTGGCCATGTAACCGGCGATACGACGACTCTGGAGGATTACAGTGTGCTCGCGAAACTGAGCGAGACGGAAGAGTAAGGCCAAATATTTAGTGAGGGGACTTTGGCCGGTGTTCAATATTTAGCGATTCTAATGTTAACGCCAGAGAAAGACACCTCAGCGTCACGGCGGTCGTCGCCTGAGCGTGCTGCAGGCAAGTCTTGAAGATTCAAAAAGGATAATTTAACCGCGTACTTAGACAACAACACTTGCTTCTTCGGTCGGATCTCGCCGGCTGAAAACGACGAATCGTGCAGGGACCCTTATTCATCAGATGTTCGGCAGCAGATCGAAGTACTCGTCATCCTCGTTCTTGCCCCCCTCGCCTTTGCCGAGCGCCTTCTCGGACTCGACAAACTCAATGCGCTCGATCCACTTGACCATCTTGTAGCCGAGCTGGTTCTCCGCCCGCAGCCGCAGAGGCGCACCATGCCATTCATCTCGTAGGCGAGCAGACACTCCGGCTTGAGCGCGCTGTAGAGGTCCTGCGTGTCGTAATACGCTCCTCCATAGAGTGACCGCCAAAGGAGTGGAAAGCGATAACCCGGGCAGACGGCTTTGGTTTGACGTGCTCGATGAGCTTCTTTATCGAGAGGCCACCCCACTGCGCGATGCCAGACCAGCCCTGGATGCAATGGTGCATGGTGATGAACTCGTCTTTGCCCAGCGCGCGCAGGTCCTCAATCGACCATTCGACCGGGTTCTCCACCAGACCGCCCACCCTCAGCCGGAACTCCTCGAAATTGCCGGCGGCCAGTTGCAGCCAGTCTTCGCGCTCGGGCATTTTGCCGTTGGGCCAGAAGTGCGGTGAGATTTGAGCTTGGGTATAATGCTCGCTCGGGATCAGACGATCCAGCGTGTCCGGTTGGGTGATCTGTTAAAGGTGTCTTCGCTAATCCGAAAGAAAGACCTCAAGAAGTGTACCACGTCATTCTATATCGTACACCGATATATACGGTTGGCTGTGAAATTTTACTGAGACCGCCTCTCTCCGCACCCCACCCTCATGCTTGCAAAGATTGCAATTTTTGAAACAGGATATCAGTATACCGATCTGATTGGCACGCTCTGGCAGAGATATTATAATCGACACTAAAGATACGGTCTTCAGACGGCGTTAAAACGTTTGAAGGTCAAAACGATTCCGCCCGATTAGACCATCACAGTTCAGGTCGCCTCTCCGAGGCGACCGCTGCAGTTTGGACATTTAGAATGCCAAAAGCACGCTCCGTAGGAGCGAGATCTTTATAGCTTTTAGGCCCAATAATTGTGATCAGCTCCGTAGGAGCGGCATCAAACCGTTCTCAAGAGGTTGGAAAATGTATCGATGGTCATGCGGCACATTAAAGCATATCAACCGTC
>CAZMNG010000372.1:0-5059 GCA_964567505.1 uncultured Chthoniobacterales bacterium | reverse complement strand
AATCGCCCGCTTATTCGAACGGCTGCCGGCTTACGGATTGCTACCCTTTCACGTCCTTAAGGAAAGCGTGGGATTTATCTTTAACCGGATTCGGGCGGCGATAAAGCGCGAGTCTCTGGCCGTGGTGGCCGAGGGCGTTTCAACGCCTCGGGTCGTCGACCAACTTTATCAAAGAGTCATGGGTTCCCTCGGACCTTTCCGAAGCATGGACAAAGTCGGCCTCGATGTAGTGCTGGACATTGAAGAGCATTACGCAGCCGTCCGTCCAGGCATTCCCGCTGAACCGCGCCAGTTGCTCAAGCGGTATGTCGAGCAGGGCCATTTGGGGATAAAGAGCGGTAAAGGCTTCTATTCCGACTATGAGCAAAAGGCGCCGACCCGATGAATGCGATGGATGACAGTAATCAAAGGTCTGGAGAGGTCTGGAAAGCCGCTATCGCATATAAACGGCTCCAGGTTGGAGCAGGAACTGGGCGACGAACAATTCTGTTTCGTCGAGGGCTGCCAGCGGAGCTGGGACAAACTTCCTGCTCCCGATGGTCCGCTTACCGTCGGGATCGATAGTGGCTATGTCCGCGGGCGGCACAAGCAAGGACAGTTCGAGGTGATTGCCGGCAAAAGCATCTTGGCTTTTAAGCGCGACCAAGAAGAAAAACAGGAGCTGTCGGGAAGGTGCTTTGCCTGGGTTCAGACCTACGATGAAAAACCCAAGCGCCGTCGGTTTGAGTTGCTCAAGAGCCAGGGCATGCAGCCCAACCAGCAGGTCGATTTCCTCTCCGACGGCGGCGAGGACGTGCGCAACGTGGGAAGGTGGCTTCTGTGCCAATCCAGCCGCTTGAGATATTCCCAGGCTCCAGCACAATCTTCGGGCGGCGCAGCTCGCCTTCCGTCGATGCATGACGGAAGAGCGCGTTTTGAATCAAAGGGCAGAGCCCGCTCAAGCCGAACGTCCAACTTCCAATCGGCCGTGAAGTCGTATTCATAGCGGAAGCGCTCGCCGCAATGCAGACCGAAACGGGAAAGGTTTATTTTCCGTTTCGTGGCACACCCCTAAATACTTCCTTCACCACGTCTAACAATGCCTGTAATGCCGGCGACACCCATTTCTGCTTGTGCCGGATGACTTGCGTCACCATGCTTATCGGTTTCTCGCGCCACGGAAGGACTACCAGCTTTCGCTGAGCAATCTCTGCGCTCGTGGCTACGGCGGGGAGCACCCCGATTCCCATTCCAATCATCGCACACTGTTTGATGGCCTCGATGCTGTTAAACTCCAGCACGGTCGCCGGTTGGACTCCTGCCGTGTTTAACTGGTGCTGGAATTCTACCCGATAACTGCAACCCGCTTCTGTCACGAGAACGGTTTCTTCTTCCAGATCAGCATGCGAAACACTCCGGCGTTGCGCGAACGGGTGATCCGGCGAAGCAACCAGATGGATAGGCTCCCTACAAAGTGGTTCCGCATGCAATGCGGCGCCGCCGGTGATTGGATCCTCCATAACAAATGCCAGATCCAGTGCCCCTTCTGCAACCGCCTGACGCAGTTCGGAATAGGCTAAGGCAAAAAAAACGATCCGGACCTGAGGATAATAACTACGAAACCGATGGAGAACAGCCGGAAGCCGATACGTACAAAGCGTTTCGGTCGCGCTAATCGTCAACGTCCCAACCTCTTCCTCGCGTCCTGATACCGCTAGCCGAGCCTCATCGGCCAGGTTGAGCAATCGATCCGCATAGGCGACCAAGCGCGTTCCCGCATCGGTGAGCACCACCCGCCTCCCCAGCCGATCAAAAAGGCGAGCGCCCAACTCGTCCTCAAGAGCTTGGATCTGCGCGGTAACCGTCGATTGAACACAATGCAACTGCTCGGCCGCTTGATGAAAGTTGAGCGTTCTAGCAAGAACGCGATAGGTCGTGAGCTGACGAAGATCCATGAGCTCTTATAGATCGATATTGTCGATCGTTCCAATCAAAAATAATCGTCAGACACGATCATATCTCCGAGTTATGCTGGAACCCGAATGCCATCACAAATATGGAGATGTATCAATCAGAACAGGCTGTGAGCGGAGTTCTTCGCCAACCACTCCCTTCGATCAAACATCAACCTCGTCTCTCAATGCCGGCTAAGATCATACTATTTACACCTGCGACGAGTCTGTCGGAAGCCGCGGAGAAGCAAAATTGCGCTCCAACGATCCGGCGAACAAAAGCGATTCGGGTCAGCTCGCTGAATGAACCTGAGGCCCGGCTCTGGAAGGTGTCCGCACAGCAAGGCCCTCTTGGGGCGGCCATCATAGAACTGTTCGTTCTCGCCGTTTTCTTACTCGTCGCACTCTTGCTAATAGCTGGTTGTTTTGTTGAACTGTACCAACTGCTGCAGACGGATGCGCTTGGGCACGTGGCCAGGAAAGCGCTTCAGGGATAGGGCCGCTCCACAACGCTTTCCGCCTAAGAAGAAGATTCAACCGGGCGCTACGGCTACGTGCGTTTAGCAGTGGACCTTACGTTGGCCGGACGCTTCTGTTCCCGCTTCAGTGGGGTCACTACACAACTAAAAGGGATCCGCTCACGAAACGGAAAAACTCGTACGCTTATGCCTTTCAGGGATCATTCGTCCTTAAAAAACGCTCCAGAATGCGATTACAGCTCGTTTTACGGGGGCGACTGGCACGGGACACCGGCTGGTGCGCGCGACGGCGAAAAAATCCGGTAAATCCGCCGGTTTGAGAATCGGATAAAGAGGCGGCCCGTTTTTATCGCGAAACCAGGAGAACATTATGACTCCTGTAAGTTCTCGCGTCATTTGTTTTACCTCCAAACAATTCGTTAAGCGATTTTGGATGCCGAGTTAGAAGCTCGATAGTTGGTTTTCGAAGGTTTAAGCGATGTTTTTTCACGACGGCCATGCCGGTTAAAAGGCGACGTCCGAAAAATCGATAGCGAACAGCCGCCCCGAAATCTACCTCTACCTTTCGGTTACGTAATTCTTGAAATAGCCACCGTTGTTCTCTACGTGTGAAGTGGCATGGACCCAAGTGGAAACTTCCCGGCGCTTTCCAGCACCACCCCGATGAAGTCCATGAGCCCTATGCCCTGCGGAGAACCTGGCCTAAAGAGGATCGAACTTTTGATATTCGTGGCAAAAGAAGTCATAAGTAAACGGCTGGCCCCTGGACCCTGAAACGTCGTTAACAAAATATAGCGGTTGTTGTGTTCCAGGAGGCTCGGTCGCCGGGACTTTGCCAAATACATGGCCAATACTCATTCCGGCTAAACGAATTCAAAGGTCGGCCCTACTTGATTTATGGTGCGGCTAGCCAGCGGTTTCAAGACCTAACAACTCCCGCTCAGCGGGAAGCCAATGGTCAAGGGTCGATGTCGACTGGAAAATCTCAAATGCCCGATCCGCGATCTTATTCTGCGGCACGATTTTCGTGGCGATGAAAGCCTGCACCCTAGGCATGCCATTGGGATCCCCGCTGAGCGAACGCTCACCCATTAGACCGAGCGCCGAAACACGTTGATGGTTGTACGCCCCTTCCGTGAACTCAGGCTGGGACACGGCATCTCCCATAAGGTAAATACCATTTATGAAAATATCATCTGTAGTAAACGTTATCGTACCTGACATAATCTGATATGTCGTCCCGGATACGGGGGCCGCGCACGCTGGACCGATAAGTGTCCCACCTTCGTACCCCCAGGAGCAAACCGTAATAGTGTAGGTAGAATTTAGCTGAAGCCCGGTGACGTGATAAACGCCCGGACCCGAACTGATGATTTCGGGGATCTGCGGCGGGTTGCCTGGGCCGGAGACGTTGATTGTGACATGGTCCCATCCAACGGTAACGGCGCCCGGTGGAAAGTCCCAAGCCACCTGAAGACCGAGACCGTTAGGGAGAGGCTGGACCGCGACATTGATGGGAGCGAGAATCATAATACCACCTTTCTTGGAAACTATTTCAACTACCCGTAGGTAGCTTTGTCAATTACCCGAACGGGTGATCCTCCTTGGGTGCGAGTGAACAATCTGGCTTCCTATTTGTTTAGCGCTTCGCTTTCGACCCTCTCCAGGCATTGGCAAAGAACATCCTTGGAGTCGGTCATGCACAGGTCTGAGCGGAATTGAGCATGCCGCGTGTCCCGGCTAAGCCATTTTCAACTCCAGCCATACCGCTGGCGCAGCGTACGGGACAAACCCTCGAGATCGGAGAACATGAAGTAGTGATCCAGCCCTGCTTCCTTGAGAAGTGTTCGCAAATCCTCATGCAGCCCAGTCGGGATCGCAATTTGATCCACAAGATGCCCAGCCTGCTGTTCTATTGGCCGTCTATCAGTGCCATGAATTGTAAAGAAGCCCCGCTGACGGAGGGCTCGTACGTGGCTCCAAATCGGAGCAGTAGCGACCGGCAGTTTACACGGCCAAGCCTTGCCGGGCGATGCAACCTTATTTGTCGTATCCCTCATTATGAAGACTTCGTAGGCATCCACCTCAAGCAACCCCAATAACGTTGAAAGCGTGTGCGGCCGCAGCGATCCTTGCGGTCTCAATGACAGTGCGGCTCTGAGCAGACGACTTATCTCCTCGGCGGAGAAAAGAAACGGCTTCCGTCGTCGCGGCCGTGCTAGCAATGTAGCACTGGGCACTTCAATGCCGGGGACGACAGCGCTGAGATGAAAGAGAAATTGTCTCGCGACGCTCAAACGCTATCTTCTCCGGCACGGTGGAAGCGTCCTGGGTGTTACCGGCAAAAACTTCGACTCCGACCGGACAACCCTCCGCGCTGCAGAGTAAAGCGATCACCATCTGTTCGTGACCCCGCTTGCCATCACGATTGTAGCCGAAGGTGACGATGTCGCTCTGGGTATAGGCTCCTTCAAAGTAGCTGCTGGTAATGTCGTAGAGCACCCAGGTGGCCATTCTGGAGATGACGAGCCGGTGGCTGACCTGGGAGATAACCGCCCGCATCTCGGATCTGCTCCGCGCTTCGCACCTCCGGCTGTCAGTTTTCCTTAATGATGAGAATGAGGGGTGGTCAGCCGGAATTTATTCCTT
>CAZMNG010000371.1:0-5079 GCA_964567505.1 uncultured Chthoniobacterales bacterium | reverse complement strand
CGATAGCCTGGAACGCAAATGCCAGAAGAACTCGGCCACAGAGGAAGATGGTGTCCACCGGTCATGATCCAAATCGAGAGGAATCAACCGTAGCCCGGCAAGCCTCTGGCCAAGTTCTGCTGTGGCTTTCTCCAACAGTTTAGTTTTGCCGATCCCACCGACTCCCCAAATACTCAGGATTGGCTTTTCGGGTCGTACGTCTTGCGCCCGGTGGACCCTAGCCAATCGTTCGAAGAAATGGCCAAGAAGCTCCCGCTCATGGTTTCGATCGGTAAAGAGTTTTAAGGCGGATTGCCGTGCTACACGCCGGCTGGCGGCACTGACGGATTTGCGGATTGGCATAGACGCTAAAACGTACCACTTCGGCTTAAGCGGACAATTTTGTCCGCCATTTGGCATAATTACCTTCGGGATCCGGAAAATAGCCAGCGCGTCAAGGATTGACTTAAACGCATTCCCGGCTATTGCCTGGGCTAAAACGAAAGGTAGATAATGATGAGCGAGCAGCCTCCTAGAGCCGAATATCTGATAATTTGCCGGGGACAATGGGACGAAACCCTCTCGAGGGATCAAATCCAGAACGCAATCGACCAATTCTACATCTGGTATGATCGATTGATTGACGAAGGAAAAATGAAGCGGGGACAACGGCTCGCGTATGAAGGTAAAACGGTCGGCCGGTCCAATGTGGTAACAGACGGCCCTTTTGGTGAATCCAAAGAAGCGATTGGCGGCTACTGGTTCATTCTCGCTCAGAGTCTCGACGAAGCCGTACAGATCGCCAAAGGCAACCCGTGTTTGGACTACGGCCTTTTGCTCGAAATCAGGCCCATTGATCCGCAACCTGGAACCCCCGACAATACCCGCCAGTCGTGACGACCGCTAATCGGCAAAAATCACGCAAAAGCCGATAATCTTTGCACTTGGAAAAGCGCCAATCGAATCCACAGAAAGGCGGCTATTGCGAGAGCCAGAGGAAGAATGAGCAGACCGGCACTCAGATTTTTCCACAAATCTGCGAAGCGTCCTACGATCTCAGGTGAGAACATGTCTCCAAACAGATGGATCCTGAATATTGAAAGTGCCATAGCACTTGATCGCACATGCACCGGGACGGACTGGATAATGAGAGTATTGACAGGGCCCGTGGGCAGAAAGAGCAGAAACGTAGCGGTCGCCAAAAGCCCCATCACCAGATGTGGCCCGTGGAGTAAAAGAGCGCCTGCCGTGACGGGCACTGCGGCCAGAACGGAAAACCCCAAAACCATCGCATAAGCCGCGGGATTTTCCTTATGCCAAGCCGTCGCCCAAAAACCGCCAACAAGGGTGCCGAGAAATCCGGCTCCAACGAGAACAGCGCCAAAAAAGGCGGAGGCTTTGTCGTACGGAATGTTCTGACTTCGGCACAAAAATGTCGGGCCCCAATACGCATAGGCGCCCATCGCGAAGGTGTAGGCTGTGTATCCCCTGACTGTTAAGTTGTATTCTTTAATCTTAGAAATTCCAAAAATATCTCGAAGCGAAGGAACTTTTTTGAAGGAGGTTTGATGGAAGCCCCCTTCGGCTTCGCCTCGCTGCGGCTCGCGCAAGGGCAGGAGCAGAAGCGCGAGAAGGAGTCCGGGTCCACCCGCCCAAAAGAAGGCCGACCGCCAGCCGGCGATGGCTGAGACCTGGCCTCCCACGATATAGCCCAAGGCTGCGCCGACAGGTATTGCCACGTAGAAAATCGTTAGGGCACTGTTTCTTTTCTCAGGCGCAAACGAGTCCGAAATGAGGCCCGGACTGATTGTCGCGTAACTCGCCTCGCCGAAACCCACCAGGATACGAAAAAAAATCAGCCCGCCAAGCCCCGTAGCCAGTCCCGAAAACACAGTTCCCAAGCTCCACACCAAAACACCCAGAGCAATAAGCCATTTCCTTGAAAATCGATCTCCGCAATAACCAAAGAAAGGCGAACTCAAAAAATAACCCAGCATAAAAACCGTCGCGATCCGCCCAAGCTGCCCATCAGAGAGATTCAATTGGACCTTAATTGGGGTCAGCACAGCCGAGAGCACATACCGATCGAGGTAGTTGAACAAATTGAGCCCCGTAAGCACGGTCAATATGAAAACACTCCGATTATTCATCTCTTAATCTTAGAATTTCCTCGATGCTGTACGAGCGATCTTTAGCTGAGGAAAAACCAGGTGAAGACTGCCGGCTCACCAGATAAGACGGAAAGATGGGGACAGGTCAAATTTTGATTGGTCAAATTTTGATTCCTGTCAACTCAGGGAATGTCAGATAATGACTAACGATATGGTCGATACACCGTTCCGAATCGGTTTCCTCCTTTTTCCGAACATCACTCAACTCGACCTCACCGGCCCCTACGAGGTGCTGTGGCGGATGCCGGGGGCGCGAATGTTCCTTGTCTGGAAGACGCGTGAACCCGTGCGGGCAGATAGCGGCCTCGCGATACTGCCTACTGTGACCTTTGCCGAGTGCCCGCAGCTCGATCTTCTCTGCGTGCCTGGCGGCGGCGGCGTGAACCCGCTTCTGACCGACGCCGAGACGCTGGACTTCGTCCGCCGACAGGCTGCGGCTGCGCGCTATGTAACCGCGGTCTGCACCGGAGCGCTCGTACTGGGCGCCGCCGGATTGCTCAAGGGACGGCGTGCAGTCACGCACTGGATGTCGATGGACTTCCTCAAGGCTTTCGAAGCGACCCCGGTGGACGAGCGGGTTGTCGTCGACGGCAATGTCATTACCGGAGGCGGCGTGACTGCTGGCATCGACTTCGGTCTGCGGATGGTGGCGGCGGTTGCTGGTGAGACGGCCGCTCGCGCGATTCAGCTCAGCATTGAATACGACCCAAGCCCGCCCTTCGACAGCGGGCATCCACGTAGCGCCGATCCCGTTGTGGTCGACAGGGTCAATGCCGCCGCGGAGACGCGCCAAGCCGAGCGCCGGTCCCAGGTCGAGAAAGCCGCGTCAGCGCTTCACGGGCCCGCCTCCCACTGAGCAAGATTTCCTGTCCGATTCAATATGCCAACGGTCGGATCTAAAGAATCCGAATCAAGTCATTTGCAGATTTCCACCCGTTGCACTTTCAAATCTCCGCAGATGGCGGGCAGCCATCTTGCGAGGCCACGTCTGGCGGGCGGATGAATCCACGCGACGGGACTTTGCCCACGAGCGAGTTGATGCAGTGCGCGACGCAGGCGGCGCAGAGTCTGAGTGGGCTTCTCGCTCTGGGCTGGGCTCGCAAGGCCGTCGGACACGAGAATCAGCCGGTCGCGCGATGGATTTCCTTTTTTCAGTCTCGCCCGGTGCAAAATATTCAGCGATTCAACGATGAGGCTTTTTCCGCTGGCCTCGTTCAGACGGAATAGTGCCGCCTCAAATCGGCGAAAAGTGGAGCTGCGCGCGAGCCATCGAATTTCTCCCTTTTTAAGAACCAGCAAATGGAAACGTGCGAATGTTGCGCGGTGTGCGAGGCCCGCCGTGACGTCGCGCGCGGCATCGAGAAACCCGCTCGCGCCGGTGGAACGGCTGGCATCCAAAAAGCACCAGAAATGTATTTTTCCGGAAGGAAGACGATGTCGCAGGTGAATGGTTTTTGCGCCATTGATCCATTTGGTTCTGGCTGAAAATACCAGCGTTTCGAGCCAGGCGATCGCTCGTCGCGTTTCCGTGGTGAATCCGCCGGATGCATTTCTCTCAAACGCCGCCAGATGCCGGTTGGACGGCTTGCGCAACCACTCAAGAAGCTTTTTGTCAAACGTAGTTCTCGGAGCTCGGAGCCGCATCGGATCGGGACGCGATTCGTGTGGAGCCGGCGATGTGAGCCTGCTTGCCACGGATTTGCCGGATTGCCCAGCAAATGGCAGCGGGGCAGGGGTCTGCGAATGCGGCTGCTCGGGCTGCCGATGGCCGAGGCAAAGTTCCCAGGCTTCTTCGATGTCGCTCTGCTCGACTTCCGAGCGCCGATGCCATGCGGCCGCGCAGCGCGCCGTGCGAACCACGGCGAGTTCCGCGCGAATGCCTTCCAATCTCAGCATTTCTCCCCGCGCGGCGACAGCCATGCGATGCTCGTGCGAAATGCGCACGTCCTTCAGCCGGGTTTGAGCAAGCCCGACGCGGCTCTTCAATTCTGCAGTGGCCGATTCAAAGGCCGCGGCGAATTGTTCCGGATTGTCGTCGAACTGGATGCGCCGCTGGACGATTTCCATGCGTTCTTGGGGCGTGAACAGGTCTTGAATTTGCACTCCATGCGCAAAGCGGTCGGACAACTGCGGACGCAAGTCGCCTTCCTCCGGGTTCATCGTTCCGACCAGGATGTACTGGTTATCCACGATTCGCGTGATGCCGTCGCGCTCCATCCGGTAACGGCCCGAAGCCGCCGAATCGAGGATAAAATCCGCGAGGTGATCCGGCAGCAAATTGATCTCGTCGATGTAAAGCACACCGCCGTTTGCCTCCTCGATCAAGCCCGCGCGGCCCTGCCATCTACTATGTTCCACCAGCGTTTCCGCGTTGACGGAGCCAAGTAAGCGATCCTCCGTCGTGCCGAGTGGTACTTCCACAAACGGCGCGTTGCCGTTGGGTGCCGATTGGAGAATATCTGCAAATGCGCGCACCAGCGTGCTCTTGGCGCAGCCGCGATGTCCGAGGAGAAGCGTGCCGCCGATACGTGGATCGATGGCGTGATAGATGAGCGATCTTTTGGCGTGTTCCATCCCGACGATTGCAGTGAAGGGGAATTGAATCATTCGAGTTGTCCTTGCAGTTCGAGCAAATTTTCTTCCAGCGCGGAGCGGGTCTCGTCGCTGGGATGTTGCCACAAGCCGCGCTCTGCCGCTTCGAGCATGCGTTCCGTCGCTTCCTGCAGCGCGACGGGATTGTGCCGGTGGAAGAATTTCTTCTGCTCGGGAGAAAGCAAAAGCGCCCCGGCGATTTCTTCGTAGTGATGATCCTCGATGAGATGAGTCGTTGCATCGTAACCGAAAAGATAGTCAATCGTCGCAGCCATCTCGAACGCGCCTTTGTAGCCATGTGCCTGCATCGCTGCGATCCAGCGTGGGTTGAGGACCC
>CAZMNG010000370.1:0-5088 GCA_964567505.1 uncultured Chthoniobacterales bacterium | reverse complement strand
ATTTTCTTCGAGCTGGGCGATGCCACCGACTTGGCGCGCAAGATCGAGTTTGTGATGCATCATCCACTGGAGGTCGCCGAAATCACTCGATGCGGGCAACAGGTGTGTCTGGCTCACCCATGGAGCCGTGAACGAGAGGGTTTGGTGGAACTGATCCTCAATTTGCTTCACGCAAATCCTGTTTCTCAATACACCTGCGAACGCCAAACCGGAGCCCAGGCTGAATGAATAACGAATCCCGCGAGATTACGGTCTCGGTAGTCATCGTGAGCTGGAATGCGCGCGAGTATCTGATGCAATGCCTCGCGTCGCTTTCGGTCGAAGCGTGTCGCTATCCGATGGAAATCATCGTCGTGGACAATGCTTCATCAGATGGCTCAGCCGATGGGGTGGCGACTTGCTATCCCGGCGTGCGCCTCATCCGCAACGAGGAAAACCTTGGTTTCGCGAAAGCGAACAACATCGGGGTTTCCATGAGCACGGGGCGCTATCTCTGTTTCGTCAATTCAGACGTGAAAGTGCTGCCCGAGTGCATCAGCCGTCTGGTCGACTTTAGCGAGGCAAACGCCAATGTGGGTATGACTGGACCGCGCATTATTGGCGGTGACGGCAAATTGCAGCGTTCCTGCCGTGGATTTCCCAGTGTCTGGAACATGTTTTGCAGGGCGTTGGCCCTCGATTCCTTCTTTCCGAGAAACAAGGCGTTCACGGGCTATAAGCTTTACCATTGGCCGCAAGATTCTCTGCGGTCTGTGGATATTCTCACCGGTTGTTTCTGGCTGGTCCGCAGAGAAGCTTTGAGTCGAGTGGGACTGCTCGACGAGGGATTTTTCATGTACAGCGAAGACATGGATTGGTGCAAGCGTTTCTGGGCACAAGGATGGCAGGTGGTTTTTGTCCCTTCGGCCGAAGCCATCCACTACGGCGGCGCCAGTTCCTCAAATTCCCCGCTTCGCTTCTATATTGAGATGCAGAAAGCGAATCTGCAGTATTGGGTGAAACATCACTCGTGGTTAGGGGTGGCGAGCTATTTCGTTATCTTGTGTCTGCACCAATCGTTGCGCGCGACCGTTTACTACGCAGCGGCGCTGCTCAAACGGCGTGCGCGACAGACCTATCAGTACAAAGCGAGAAGAAGTCTCACGTGTTTGAAATGCCTGGTCTCTTCAATCTTCCGACTGGGCGAGCTGCGCTCGAGCAATCAACAGGCGCCCTTTTCCAGCAAGGTCCCGGTTTCGAACTCAATCGGAGTTAGATCTGAGAACCTCTGCAAACATTGTTCTGTATTCGATGGTCGCCATTGTCGTTGCGGCGGCCATTTATTTTTTCCTGCCTCGGATTTACGAATTTCTCGAGGAAACGCACGTTTCCGAGTCTCAGACGGCGAGCGCGGGTTCGGGAACGGGCGGATCGGTTCCAGACGAATCGAACGTCACACCAGTGGCGGCGGTGGCGGTGGTTGTAACGGCGTGCCTCATTTGGGCCCTACCGAGGCGTTTTGCTGTTTGCCCTCTGCTTATTATGACCTGTCTCATGCCGCTGGGACAGCAACTAGTTTTGTCCGGGCTGCATTTTCCGCTTTACCGTCTCCTGCTGCTGGTTGGCGCCTTGCGCATCGCCGCCAAAGGAGAGGCGGCGGGATTTAAGTGGACGCGGTTGGACACCCTGTTCGTCTGGTGGGCGGTCGTCTCGCTCCTCTTCGGGACAATGTCTGAACCGACGCAAGCGCGTTTCGTGAACCGATTGGGCGAGGCATATAACGTGGCCGGCACCTACTTCTTCGTTCGCTGTGTGGTTGTGGATTTTGAGGATATTGTTACCGGGGTGCGCGCTTTGGCTTTCTTGAGTTTGCCGCTCGCTGCGCTGATGCTGGTGGAGAAGGCGACCGCGCACAATCTGCTCTCCGTATTTGGCGGTGTGCCGGAGATCACCGCTGTACGAGAGGGGCACCTCCGCTGCCAGGGCGCGTTCGCCCATCCGATCATCGCCGGGACATTCGGGGCCACCCAACTCCCACTTTTTGCCGCACTTTGGTTTTATCGGCCCAAAGATCGTGCATTAGCCTTCGGAGCGACAGTTTCGGCGATTGTCATTGCCACCACCGCCTCGTCAAGTGGAGCGTTTCTGACAATTTTCGCCGCACTGGGTGGTCTGGCGTTGTGGAAAGCGAGAAAATGCTTAGGCCCGCTGCGCTGGGGCGCGCTCGTCGCGATCCTCTGTTTGCCGATCGTGATAAACGCGCCAGCATGGTTTGTGATGGCAAGGTTAAGCACTGTCTTCGGTGGCGAAGGTGCATACCGATCGTGGCTCATCGACCAGGCCATTTCGCACTTCAAAGAGTGGTGGCTGTTTGGGACAACTTACACTGCCAATTGGGGAACACGTGGCCAGCTAGTTGATGCCAACATGGTGGACATAGTAAACCAGTACGTTGCGGAGGGGGTGAATGGAGGGGTGTTAAAACTCGGACTTTTCGTTCTAATCATTATTTCATGCTTCAAAGGATTGGGGCGCGCGCTTCGCGACGAACCGCCGAGTTCACGGGCGGGATTCATTGTCTGGGCAATCGGCGTTTCATTGTTCACGCACTGCTTTTCCTTTTTCTCAATTAGTTACTTCGACCAGATGATCGTGGTGTGGATTTGGCTCCTGGCGTCGATTTCCTGCCTGGTTGGAATTCATAGCAGGAGAGCCGTCTCGGTGCCGGTTAGTCCGGAGCCGAGTTGGGATCGGGCTTCGTCCGCCCCGAGTTTTTAATGGTCGTCCGCGATAACATGTCAGAAATACGTTTCGAGTCCCGTCCGGGTTGTTACCTTTGCGGAAAAGTCGGCCATTTGGCGCACGTTCATCTGGAAGACAAATTGTTCGGTGCGCCTGGAGTCTGGAATTTTAAGGAGTGCCCAGACAAAACGTGCGGCCTTTTGTGGATGGATCCGATGCCCCTGCTCGAGGATTTGCCGAAAGCCTACGCGACCTATTACACTCACAGCGCCGTCCAAGAGAAGACCGGCTACCGGCGGCTACGGGATTTCTACCGGGAAGTGAAAAAAGCGCATTTGTCGAGCGCCTTGGGATATGAATCCGAATCAGTAAACTGGTTGGCTTGCTGTCTTTCGAAACTCCTGTTGTTTTTTCCCGAACGCCGACAAGGAATCGAAGGCGAAGTGATGTTTTTGCCGGCGCAACCGGGAGCAAAGGTGTTGGATGTGGGTTGCGGTTCAGGGGAACGGTTGGAGAAAATGCGGGGGCTAGGTTGGACCGTTAGCGGAATAGACTTTGACGAAAAAGCGGTGGGGATGGCAAAGGAGAGAGGGCTAGACGTGTCTTGCGGCACAATCCCGGGAATTTGGTTTCCTCCGGAGACGTTTGACGCGATAACCATGAGCCACCTCATCGAGCACGTCCCGGATCCAATTGAACTGTTGAAGGAATGCCGACGAATTTTAAAGCCGGGTGGTAGAGTTGTAGTCACGACGCCCAATAGCTCGTCCTGGGCACACCGGTTGATGAAAGAGCACTGGCGCGGCCTCGAACCGCCTCGGCATTTGCACGTTTTCGGTCCGTCATCCATCGAGCAAACGCTTCGGAAAGCCGGATTCGACGTCGTCTTTGTTCGGACTCTTGCTTCTACATACATCTGGCAACTGAGTTTTATGCTCAAGCTGGATTTGACCAAGGAATCGGCCAAGGATTTTCGTTTGAAGATCCTCAAATTGTTCGCCCTGCTCGTGAACTCTGGCGAGCACCTGGCGTCGATAGTGAACGCTTCGGCGGGAGAATGTCTTTGGGTAGATGCTATAAAAGGGCCAACTCCCTCTCGGCTCGACCAACGCGAACACGATCGAATTGATAATGTCGGCGCATTGGTCTGAGACGTCCGAGGGTTGCGGCCTTGGCACATTTCTTTTCACGTCCAGGAAGCAAAATGAGCCGGGTACCCTTCGAAGAAAACGACCGCTAAAGCTTACTGGCACCGAGTCGAATTACTTTTTATGGATTGGACTGTAATTTCCGCCACGAACAATGAAGACGTCCTGAACAGTTGCCTGTTGAATTCTCCGGACTTACGTGAAGCTACGGAAGTGATATTACAGAGAGGCTACAGCAGCGCGGCCGCCGCCTATAACTGTGCTATCGATAAGGCGCAGAGCGATCTCCTGGTGTTTGTTCATCAGGATGTTTATCTGCCTCCGGGCTGGTTGGCTTCGCTTCGTCGAGCGTTGGATCTGTTATCGAAACTCGATCCTACCTGGGGGATCCTGGGCGTATATGGAGTCAATAAGTCCTCGGACAGCGGGGCGGGATTCCTTTATTGCGCAGCGTCTGGGCGGCTTGGGAACTTCTTCGAAGGCCCTCGTGAGGTGAGATCTCTCGATGAGGTACTTCTGATAATGAGGAAGTCTTCGAACCTGCGATTTGATGAACAACTGCCCGGCTTTCACATGTACGGGACTGACATTTGTCTCGAAGCGCGGCGGCGTGGAATGAAGTCGTATGCCATCTCGGCCTTCTGCATTCACAATAGCAACGGGTATGGAATGCTGCCGTTGCAATTCTGGCGTTGTTACCTGTTCATGCGCAAAAAGTGGCGGGCGCAGCTGCCGATTGCAACGTCCTGCACGGAAATCACTTTTGGGTGCTTGCCTGTGATTCGTTTTAACATAAGCAGGGCAGCAAACATAGCGTTGGGGCGTTATCGAGGGACGACCCCTTTCGCTGACCCCAGCCGGTTCTATCTGGACTTAGCGTCATCGGACCCGGGCGTGGCGCCATCCGTCGAGCCCGAACCGCAGCTCCGTTAGACAAGAACCATGGTGCAGGTGTGAGAAGCGATGAAGACGAAACCACGGATTCTATTTCTGATGCATTCGGCTTCCCAAAATGGCGCTACCATTCTCTTGCTGCATCTACTGCGATGGCTGAAAGGTACGGTGGATTGGGAGATCGAGGTGCTGGTTCACGGATCCGGTCCGTTGCTGGATGAGATTCGCTCTGTTGCTCCGACGACGGTTTGGAGAAGTCCGGCCTCCCTTCTGCCTGCATTCCTTCGACATAGGATGACCGGATTGCAATCGCGCCTGGAGATTC
>CAZMNG010000369.1:0-5088 GCA_964567505.1 uncultured Chthoniobacterales bacterium | reverse complement strand
CCGTCAGCGGCCGGGCTCAAAAAGAGCTGTGGCCGCGGGCCGTTGACTGGCTCGTTCGGCGCACCGATTGACACCGGGCAGTTCCGTCCAGACCTGCCATGCCGACTCGCGTAACCGGCTCGTTTTACATGCGCAATCCCACGCCTGATCTCCCCAAGAATACCTGGGGCTGCGGCTCAGGAGCCCTGTGCTGGTGGCTGTGAGGGTTCTGGACATGGCACGCTACTGGCGTGGCCATTTACAGGAGCAATCATGTCTATCAGCCAGTCACCTATCCTGGTGATCAACAACGGTAGTTCCTCCCTGAAGTTTTCGGTTTTGGATCCGAAATCCGAGACGGTCTTGGCCTCCGGCCTCGCAGAACGCATCGGTACGGAGCAAGGCTACCTGAAACTTAGCGACCTGGAACAAGTGCGGCACGAGGACAAGATGCCTCTAGCCGATCATCGATCTGCCCTTATCCGTGTGATCGAGATCTTATCGAAAAATGGGCGATTCGATTGCAAAGCGATTGGTCATCGCGTGGCTCACGGCGGAGAATACTTCCGCGAGTCCGAACTAGTCACCGATACCGTTATCGAGAAAATCGAGGAACTCGCGGGTCTAGCACCTCTCCACAATCCGGCAAACGCGCTTGGCATTCGATTGGCTGCGGAACTTTTGCCAGGCAAACCGCAAGTTGTCGTGTTCGATACCGCGTTTCACCAGACGTTACCGCCATACGCTTTTCATTATGCCATTCCCTACGAGTATTACGAAAAGTACCGGATTCGCAGGTACGGATTCCACGGCACTAGTCATCATTACGTGACGTTGGAAGCCGCCAGGCGATTGGGCAAGCCATATGACCAGCTGCAGTTTATTTCGGCCCATCTCGGAAATGGGTGCAGCGCAACGGCGGTCAAGAATGGTCGGAGTGTGGACACAACCATGGGGCTCACGCCTTTGGAAGGACTGGTGATGGGTACTCGGAGTGGGGACGTGGACCCAAGTTTGCTTTTGTTGCTCCAGCAGCGCGAGGGACTCAAACTTGCGGAAATAATCGAGATCCTGACGAGGAAGAGCGGTCTGCTGGGTATCTCGGGAGTAAGCCACGACATGCGCTCGGTGATCATAGCGGCCGATGATGGAGATTATCGAGCGCAATTAGCGATCGACCTTTTCTGTCACCGTTTAGGACGAGCCATCCTCGGTTTGGCGGCTTCACTCACTTCGATTGATGGAGTAATTTTTACCGGCGGTATCGGGGAAAATAACGCCTTCATTCGAGCGAAGGTACTCAGCCACCTAGCCATTCTGCATCCGGAAATCGATCCAAAACTGAACGATCAGAACGGCAAAAACAGTGACGGCCGAATCACCACGGGGTCGGGTCTGCTCTGCTTAGTCATACCAACGAACGAAGAACTCATGATTGCCCGGGAAACCGACCGCCTAGTTTCATGAAACACGCATTCTTTCTGGCTCCTTCCGGTACCGCTGTCGGGTTGACGACGGTTTCACTTGGCCTGGTGAATGCGCTCGATAGCCGCGGTGCGCGAGTCGCCTTTTTTAAACCGATCAGTCAAAGTACCGATAGCACTTCGGGGCTCGACCGATCGACGCATTTCATTCGCGCCACCACCGCTTTGCAACCGGCGGAACCAATCCCGGTCACAACCGCCAACAAGATGATCTCAGAGGGACGGTTAGACGAACTGTTGGTGCAGGTGATCGCTGCCTTCGAGGAGTCGACCGCGGCTTCTGATTTCGTGGTGATCGAAGGTCTACGCGCTACCCGTGGCGATGCACAGCTGGGCAATCTCAACGACGAATTAGTTAAGACCCTTAACGCCCAGGTGATTCTGGTCGCCTCGGGTGCGGATAAATCGACAAACCAACTCGATGACCAGGTTGAGTATAGTGCCAACGCATTTGGGGGGGTCCAAAAGCTTCTGGGAGTCATTGTCAATCACTATCCGATCAGTGACCACGCAACTCTACCCGACCCGGTAGACCGGATCCGATCAGAGAGCCAACTTGTGTGTCGAGGGAAATTGCACTGCGTTGGCGTGATCCCGCAGAGCGACAGCTTGACTTACCCGCGGACTGTTGACATACAACGACACCTCAAAGCGGAAATACTGAACGCCGGCGAGATGGAGCAGAGGCGCGTAAAGCAAAATTATCTTGTGTCACGCACAGTTCCGAACAGCCTTTTTACGCTAGTACCTGGTGCGATCCTGTTAGCCGGAGCCGATCGGAATGACGTCATTTTCGCGGTTGCGTTGGCTGCGCTGAGCAAGGTCCCCGTCGCGGGTTTGATTCTCACCGGTGATATCCCGATTGATGAGCGCGTTATCGAATTTTGCCGGCCGGCCCTGGCAACTGGACTGCCGCTGTTGCGGGTCAGGACGCGCAGCTATGAGACGGCGACGCAGCTTTCTCAACTCAGCTCGGCGGTCCCGGCAGACGACATTGAGCGGATCCGAGCTGCGGTGGAACACGTGGCACAAAGCCTGGATGCGGAGTGGTTAATCCACCAATCGAAAAAGGAGATCGCATTCAGGCTCTCTCCGGCCGCATTTCAGCATCAATTAACCGAAAAAGCTCGCGCGGCCGATAAGCGAATCGTACTTCCGGAAGGCTCCGAGCCGCGCACGGTCAAAGCCGCATTCATCTGCGGCCGCCGAGGGATTGCCCGTTGCATGCTCTTGGGCAAGCCCTCGGAAGTCCAGGCGGTAGCAAAGAGCCAAGATCTCGAGCTCCCAGACAGCGTGGAAATAGTAGACCCGGACATGGTCCGGTCAAAGTACGTCAATGCCTTATTTGAGGCGCGAAAGTCTAAGGGACTTTCGATCGAAATGGCCGCAAGCCAACTGGAAGACAACGTCGTTTTGGGAACGATGATGCTGGCCCTTCATGAGGTAGACGGCCTGGTATCGGGAGCCGTTCACTCGACAGCGAACACCATCCGGCCCGCACTTCAGGTGATCAAGACCAAGCCGAATGCTCGCGCCGTTTCCTCGGTCTTCTTTATGTGTTTGCCTGAGCAAGTTCTGGTATACGGCGACTGTGCGATCATTCCGGATCCCGACGTTGAAACGCTGGCCGATATCGCGATCCAAAGCGCCGACTCTGCGAAGACATTCGGTATACCACCGTGCGTCGCGATGATCAGCTACTCCACCGGTGAATCGGGATCAGGAGTCGACGTGGATAAAGTTCGCGCAGCCACGAAGCTCGCCCAATCAAAACGCCCCGACCTCCTGATCGACGGGCCGCTCCAGTATGATGCGGCCTTTATGCCCGATGTCGCGAAAATTAAAGCGCCCAACAGCCCCGTAGCCGGCCGCGCCACCGTATTCATCTTTCCGGACTTGAACACAGGAAATACAACTTACAAGGCGGTCCAACGCAGCGCACACGTGCTTAGCGTCGGCCCAATGCTCCAAGGCTTGAGACGCCCAGTTAACGACCTCTCCAGAGGGGCATTGGTCGACGACATTGTCTACACGGTGGCTCTCACCGCGATCCAGGCGACTCAAGTATGAATAGATCCGGCTGCGAATCCAAATCCTGACCCCCAGGTTTTTTTGCCGGTGTCGATTTAAATACAGGGCGAAAGATGGCAGGGAATCAGAATGATCTAAACGGAACGACATGAACAAACTAAAATACATCCTGACTATCGGCGCCATGATCGCGTGGATATCGCCAATGATGGCGCAGCAAAAACGCATCAGCCCCCATGAAACCATCAGTAAGGTTATTGACGGAAATCGCGTCACGATTGTTTATGGGCGGCCATACACCAAAGATCCAAAAACCGGCGAAAATCGTAAGATTTGGGGTGAACTCGTTCCTTACGGCGAAGTCTGGCGCACCGGCGCTGACGAAGCCACTCTCCTGATTACGCAAAAGCCCATTATTATAGCCGGGACCACAATTCCAGCGGGCGCTTACACCTTGCGGACTTTGCCAAATCAAGATGGCACGGCCAAATTGATCATCAATAAACAGATTGGCCAATGGGGAATTGGTCCCGGGTCGTATGACGAGCAACTGGACGTTGCGCGCGTTGATCTGCAGAAAGAAACTTTGGACGCGCCGGTGGATCAATTCACGATGGAGATTTCAAAAGACCCTTCCGGTGGCGGCGTATTGAAAATGACGTGGGAAAACACCGCGTTTTCGACGCCATTTACTGTACAGAATTAATCCAGGCCGCGGCAGTTCGTTCCTGAAATGAATCAAGGCCTCATCTCCAGACTGCAGTGATGAACTCAGTCGTTTCGATCCCCGGATCAGCACTGACATCCAGACCACGGTTTCTACCAGACATTCTAGCCTGTGGTGTTGCGATTTTGACTATTTCGCGCATCGCAATGTCAGAACCGGTTCCGGCGCCAGAGATTTTACAGGAACTGAGAAGCTTCCGCGAAATGGGCAGCGTGCTCTACATTGCGGCGCACCCCGACGACGAAAACACTGAATTGATCACCTATTTGGCCCGGGGCCGAAATTACCGCACGGCCTATCTTTCGCTCACGCGCGGCGATGGCGGTCAAAATGTGCTCGGCCCTGAATTCGGCAGTGAGATTGGCGTGATTCGCACGCAGGAATTGCTCGCCGCCCGACGCATTGATGGGGGCCAGCAATTCTTTACACGGGCGGTTGACTTCGGTTTTTCCAAGGATTATCGCGAGACCTTACGAATCTGGGACCGGCAACAGGTCTTGAGCGACATGGTGCGTGTCATCCGCAAGTTTCGGCCAGACGTGCTCATCACGCGCTTTTCTCCCATCCCGGGCAGCACCCACGGACACCATACGGCGTCGACGGTGCTCGCTCTGGAGGCATTCAAACTCGCTGGCGATCCGCATGCTTTTTCAGAACAGGGACTGAAACCGTGGCAACCAAGACGCATACTTTGGAACGAATCAATCTTCCAGCAGGATGACATTGGTGGAAGCCAACAAGTGCGCATTAATGTCGGTGGCAATGATCCGGTGTCCGGAGAATCATTCGCTGAAATCGCCGGGCGCAGCCGTTCCATGCACAAGACTCAAGGCTTCGGTAATTTCACCATTCCGCGGAGAAGCGGTC
>CAZMNG010000368.1:0-5094 GCA_964567505.1 uncultured Chthoniobacterales bacterium | reverse complement strand
TTTAGCGACTTCACTCTGCAAGAGCGCTGGCCGCTGTCCACCTCCTCATAGGATCGGCTAGCAGCAGTACAAGATCCGCCGCGCCCGCATCTGGCAGTGGACCGTTGAGACCGACGATGTATAGGTCGTCAACATTGCGGGTGAGTTCGTGCACGAGCGCCGGATTTCCCTCTAGGCCGACGGACGGAATTCCTGGGTATTTGGACTTCACCCAAGCCGCAGTCGCACCGACGCCGCATCCTACGTCCAGTATGCGCGTAGATGACATGTTTGACCTTCCCCTGCAGGCGGTGCAGCAATTCCGCGATTAGCCCCAGGATGTCTGCTTAAGCAAATCACTTTGACTTTTATTCACTCATCGTCATCAAGCCCCGGTTCTCGTGGCATGGCTCCAAGGGCACCCAAGTGCGCTCTAATTCCCGACAGAAACGCTATCAGAATTTGAACTGAACCCCAAAAGTATACCGTAAAACCTATATAAATCACGAGCCCCAATATTAGGCTTAGAACGAAGCCTAACTGCCTCTCCTGCTTCGTCAAATTTAAGCTCTTGTTTCCGATATCTGTCGATAATGAACATGGGGTAATGTAGGAGAGAAAAATGAGTATTGACCCCGGAATACCAAACTGTAACGCCATCATAAGCCAAGTTGCATCAATCGTTTTCGCGAGCCCGCTAGAGAGCGCAAATTCAGTGATCCATTCATCGTCGGTTGCGCCGACCCCAAGAATGGGGGAGTTCATGACAAGAGGACCAGCATATTGCCATTGCAAAACACGATAAAAGGCCGTCCCCTGGTCTAATGTTACATGGTTAATAATGAACCCAAGCGGATCGGGATGGAGGCTGAAGATTGTTATCGTGACTACGACCGCGCTTGCGAGCGCGAGACCCCAGCGGAATGGGAAGTTTCGCATGATCTTATTGTAGAGCAGAGCACCGAAACCTACGATAGCTCCACTGAGTGCTGACGACGACACCGATAGCACAAGCCCTAGCGCAGACCCGACGAGCATGAATGGTTTCAGCGCTCCGCGCATCGTGGTTGCCATCAGCAGGCCACCCATACAAGCGGTTCCCAACAAGATAGGGTGTTCCAATGTGCTTGTCGCGCGAAAGAAGAAACCACGCATAAGGTCACTGTAGTCAGCACCGGCAAAATCGTGATATCCTGTAACAGATCCCACGATTTCCCGGACCAACCAGCGTCTCGAGAACTCATCGAAAATCGCGAGCACGCCTACCGTAGCAATCGCGATGCAAAGGATACGTACAAGAGTGACTGCTTGACCTCTTTCAGTGAGAAACACTCGTGCCGCCATATAGGGAATACAAAATTGCAGCGCCAGGATGCCAATACCTACGAGTGAGTACCCTAGCCCGTTAATCGCAGTCGGACCAACGAACATCCAGAGTCCGGCGACGGGTACCAACACATCCGACCAAACAAACCGGTAATCCCCGCTGACCGTCATTTGAGCAAAGCGGAGCAGGACCACTGGCGTAATCAGCAAAAGGATTAGCCGGAAAAGGGTCAAGCGTAGTCCGCCCAAAAAGAATGATGTTTCTTCCGGCAGGAACATGCTTAGCGTGATCAGAACGAGGACGAGCGGCAGCTTGACCGAGGACGCGCCGCTCCGCCTTAGAGTGGCTTGCAATTCATCCGAAGACCGAAAGTCAGAATTCGCCGTTTGAGCCATGGCGCCGTTTGTCCTGGACCGCTACTTGTTTGCTCGAATGAGAATAGGTCCGACTCCTATATTCCGAGCAACCTGCCGATCAAACGCGCCCGAATGCAGCGCCACGAAGGCTGCGGTTACTATTAAAGGATGGCGTCAGAGATGTAAGTGCACACGACACATTAACTCGCGAAAAGTCCCATTTGGGTCTTCCGATACAATTCGGTGATAACGCATAGACGGAGGGTCAAAGAAACTATGCGTTCGCGCTGCCGCCTGCAACATGTGGCTCTGAATGACGCGGGCCCTCGTTGCGTGAGAGTGCCACAATGATTGCTGAACGGAGTTTGCGCTCTGCGGCCGTGCCGGGGGGTAGAGGATGAAGCACGCGGGGCTGACGGGCATTTTCCGATCACGTTGCGTCTTAGCCAGACAGTTCCTCCTCCGATTGGGTCGATTGAACCATGTTGTGTTCTGGAAGATGGCGCACTGGTTGGCCCAGAAATACCCCATCAAACCATTGATGCGAAAGTGGTATCGGGCTCCCGAAACGGGAAAGGCTAAGACTTGGATCGTTTACGGGATCAATGAACGCGGAAGCCGTATCCGGAAAGCACTGCGCGGACTGGTCTCAAGCCCGAAAGCACAGTTCCGATGGCGAAATTCGCTGAGCAATTCTTACATCGAAAGTGGCCGTACAGCCAATGGCCCGGGGTTGCACTCCGAAGCCAGAGGTCAGAGGTTCGAATCCCCTCATCTCCAGATTGCTTTACCCTGGGCATCTACTATTATCGTCGGCGCGTACCCGACCGCATTGTGGCGCGTATCAAAAAAAGGTGGCCTGTTTCAAAAAAAGATGATCAAATTTTCGCCTCGCATGAGCGACAAGCTGCGCGCGTTAAAACTACGCGAGATCGAAGGCATAAAATGGTCAGCCATTTTCGCCAAAGCCGCCTCGGAAAGGGGAGTGTGATGCTGGATCTTAGTGGGTCGCGCTTCAAATATGCGTTCGTCAGCGCGTTCCTCACCGCCGGTCTATCGATTGCGAAACAAACCGACAGAAACGCCGTCCAGGATCTCATCTCCGAACTGCATCCTGTGACCTCCGAAGTGCCATTGATCCGGCTGGGTATATCTGGAGATGGCAGATATCTGCTGCCGAATGATCTCGAAGGCATCGATGCATGTTTTTCACCGGGAGTTGATGATAGAGCCACTTTCGAACAAGATTTGATCGCACGAGGTATTCCCTGCCACCTCGCTGATGCTACCGTCAAGACCTCGCCCTTAAACAGTATCCCCGCTGCGCAGGCCAGTAGGTCAAGTTTCATTTCGAAGTTTGTTGGTGTCTTTAACGATGCACAAACAATCCAGATGGACGACTGGATCGATCAAAATGCGCCGGGAGACGACGACCTCTTGCTTCAGATGGACATCGAAGGCTCCGAATGGGCTGTGCTCCTAAACGTGGCCGAGGCTACATTGCGTCGGTTTCGGATCATCGTGCTCGAAGCTCATGACATGGAACGCATCATGGACAAACATGCGTTCTTGATCATTAGCTCGGTTTTCCGACGGCTGCTGCAATATTTTGATGTCGTTCACATCCATCCGAATAACTATGGAGGAATCGTGAGATGTGGTTCGTTGGTGATTCCGAGATCGCTTGAGCTGACATTTTACAGGAAGGATCGCGTGTTCTCATCTGGATACGCAAAGACCTTCCCCCATCCGCTGGACGTGAAGAACGATCCGAACAGACCCGACATCGTCCTCCCTCGCGAGTGGTTCGGGCGATAAAAACATGATTGCGGGAAGAAAAGCTATTGAGCTCCATTGCTTGAGAGCCCCAACGAGGTACCCGCGAAGCGGGGGAGCCAAAACCCGCAGGGCACGCCCTTGCTGCTTGTTTTGGGGATCAATGATAACCGAACGCGATCGGCCGAATTGGATACAGCTCTATGTCGGCCCCCTATTCCGAATCAGCCCGCTCTGTCTGTTCGCTATCGGAGTCATGCTGCTCATAGTATTGCAGCGGAGAGGCCGGGGCGAGTTTGAGTTGCTGGCATGAATGTTGATCCGCCGTTTACACCCATTGTCATCGTAAGCTATCGAACGGCTGACGATGTCGCCGCCTGTCTGACGTCGCTTGATGCGTTGCAGACCGAGCCTACGATCATTGTGTATATTTGCGAGAATGGTGGCGGGGCGGCCTGGAACGATCTCTGTACAACGTTGGTGCGACCGGATGGCGCATGCACGCCAGCGGAGGATTTGTCGTTGCCTTTTAGGCACGATTTCAACCGCATTGCTTGCCTGCGTCTCCGACAAAGTGGCCGCTCGGTGCTGGTGGGCGGCGCACCGGAGAATCTTGGCTATTCAGGTGGGATTAACGCATGGCTAATGCCGCTGATGAGGTACCCGGGCTGGCACGGCTGCTGGATACTCAATCCCGATACGCTAGTCGCGCCCGATGCACTAACTGCCCTAATGGTCCAGGCTGTCAACCGCAACCTTGGCATGGTTGGAAGCCGCCTCATTGCGACGCCCCTAGCCACGCGCATCATAAATAGAGGTTTGCACTGGCGGCCTGTCCTGGCCAGCACATCCGCGGTGGACCAAAACGCTTTGGCTTCTTTCGAACCCGATCCGGAGGCGACGGAGGCGCTCCTGGATGCCCCGTCTGGCGCTTCCTTGTATTTGACTCGATCCTGCGCCGAAGCGCTGGTTCCGCTGGACGAGCGGTACTTCCTCTATTTCGAAGATATTGACTGGGGAGTCCGCGCGCGACTTGCCGGCTTCAGACTTGGGTACGCTCACAATTCGGTTGTGGTTCATCCTGGCGGTAGAAGCATTGGCAGTCAATCTTCCCGCTACGTCGGATCCTCACTTGCAATCTATCTGGAGTTCCGTAACCGCCTCTTATTTGTCCGAACTCACTATCCGGGCTGGTCGGTGTGGACTGCCCTTATGTCCTGTCTGCATGCACTTCGTTTGTTGCCACGTGGTGGTTTCGGCATAGCCGCTCGCGGCTTACTGGCCGGACTGCGTGGCGAAACCGGTCGCCCCGGCCGGCTGATTGCCCGACACCATATCCCTGGATCCCGCCACGCTCCCGGGTCCGGTGTCACGATAGCGTCGCCGTCGCGACTGAACCGCGCGCCAGATGGGCAGCCGGACGTCAGGCCATGAAGCCCGCGCTGAAGGCGAAGAGCAGGAGCGGACCGAAGCTGCTGGTAGCCGCCGAGATAGTGACATAGAGGCCGGGAATGCTGTACTCGAAGTTCGTCGACAGCACCTTTGATCTGTCCCATTGGGGTGCGCTTCGGATAATTGAGGCATCCGGCTGCGGTAGATTCAACGCAACGACGAAATCGCCCGGCTGAAATCCAAGGTGCGGGAGATCACCATGGG
>CAZMNG010000367.1:0-5111 GCA_964567505.1 uncultured Chthoniobacterales bacterium | reverse complement strand
AATAATCGCACCTGCTCTTGAGCGTCGCATCCAGGGGTGCGTCGATACAATTCAATTCCAGGCAATAGGAGTCTCAAAACCAGCGAAATAATTCCCCTTGTTCTCATCCATTGGCGGAGTAAGCCGGCAGTCCATCCGGCGAGATCGAATTTAATCTGCCATAGTCCGAGCGTACGCTAGTGATCGCCATGACCGATCTCAATCCCCAGGCAGAACAGATGGCCGATGAATCCATGGTGCGTTGTCTGGACGCGCAAGCGCGGGCAATTTGGCCGCAGGAGATTCAGCTGCTTCGACGGTATGCTCTTCCGCCGGAGGCTGCAATCCTCGATGCCGGCTGTGGCACCGGCGAAGTAGCTTCGCGATTAGCCCAGGTCTTTCCCCAAGCCAGTGTGCTCGGAGTCGACATCATTGACGAACACCTGGAATTGGCACGTTCCCGCTACGCTCACCTCGGATCTCGGCTGAGGTTCGAGCGCCAGAGCGTATTCGAACTCAGCGTGCCTGACGACAGTTTTGACCTTACCGTTTGCCGTCACGTCATTCATTCAATTCCGCACTCCGAAAGGGTGATCGCAGAGCTCGTGCGGGTGACCCGCCGTGACGGCTATCTGCACTTGATCCCGGAGGATTATGGCATGCTTCACTTTCAACGTGGCGCACTTGACCCGGGGGATTTTTGGCATGTGGCGCCTGGCGCCTTTGGGTCTGCAACACAGTGTGACCTCTTCATCGGTCGCAATATCTTTGGGATCCCTCGCTGCGATGAACCTCCGGCAGATCACGATCGATTATGTTATCGTCGATACATTGCGTGTGCCGCGAGAGACATTTGCATCGATCCTCGAAGCGTGGCGTGACGGCTATGCGGCATCGGTCGGAAAGCTGACACCGATTTCCCAGGAGTTAGCTACGGCCTACTTCGATCAAATGATCGCGAATATTCGTAATCCCGCTGAGTATGCGGCTTGGATGGTGCCGGTAGTCAGCGCGCGCGTGTCTTCCGAATCTGGCTAAGTATTAGGCCGGTCGCGGTTTCGACACGAATCCTCCTAACTATTAAGTAAACATTGGTTGGCTAGTCAGTCCCCATTCGAGTAGAATCGACGAACGCCTCTGTTGCGCTATCGATTTGACGTCCGTGGCGGCCCTTTGCGCGATGGATATAGAGACTCTGGCGATCAACTTTGTCTTGGTGGTCCGGAGGCGAGGAAATCTCATATTTCACCGGTTGCCGATGATCAGAGATCTATCCCGGGTGGTCAATTTTCGTGATTCCCTCCGCCAACTCTCCGTGCCGGGGTACGGTGTATTGACACTGATGTTGACGATTTCGGGAATCTCCATGCACCATTGGCGGATTACCTTGAAACGATCGCGATCCCAGGAGGGATCGGCGATGATATTGATTGCGACTGTGACGCCGAGAGAGCGCGCGAACTCGAGCGCTTCGAAATTCTGGGAGAGACTGACTCGCTTGCGAAATCGCTTGAGGCCTTCCTCGTCAATCGCTTCAATCCCCAGGAACATGTATTCCAGCCCCAATTCGTGCCAGAACTTGAAAACCTCTTTGTTTCTCAACAGAATATCGCCGCGCGTCTCAAGATAATATTTTTTTCGGATACCTTTCTGAGCGATCAATTCACCGATTCTCATGCCGTGATCGACTTGGATAAAGGCCACATCGTCCAGTAGAAAAATGCCCGGTTCGCGGATGCGTGCGATTTCTTCGACTGCGACTTCCGGGGATTTGGTTCGGTAGCTTCGTCCGTGAAAAGTCCAGGCGCTGCAGAATACGCAATCCCAGGGGCAACCCCGGCTGAATTCGATCGAGGCACATGGATCCAGAACTCCGATGAAATAGCGCCTGCGATTGCGCACCAGATCTCTAGCCGGCATCAGGTCGTCCAGGCTGCGGACGAATAATGGTCGAGGTCCCTCTCCCTCGAGCGTGTATACGCCGGGGACAAGATGGAGCGATTTTCGGTCGTGCCGCGCGGCCTCGAGCAGTGGCCCGACCGACGGTTCCCCTTCTCCCTTCAATACGCAATCGATTGAACCTCTACCATGTTCGAGCATCTCCTGGGCAATGAAAGATGCGCTGTGACCGCCGACGAAAATAAAACAATTGGGGAACTTCGCCTTCGTGGCCGCGGCGAGGTCGAGAATCTCCGGTACGTTTGCGAGATAGTTACACGAAAAAGCGATCGCATCCGGCTGCCACCCGTCCACGATTTTGAAATAATCGGCCCATTGATCGGCTTGCAAGTCGATCAAGCGAACATCATGTCCTGCTTGACGAGCCGCGGCGCACACGAGTTCGAGCCCGAGCGGCTCTAATCGCAGATAAATTTTTGAGTACATCAAGCACCCAGGATGAACAGCGAGAAATTTCATAACCGTTCCGCGACCCGAGCAACACGATAGCTGAAACGCACAAAATTCAAGAACACAATGTCGTGCTGAACTCAAACGATATCTCTGACCCTGAAACGCGGATCCCTGTTTTTGGGCTCATTGTGCGTCGACATCGGAGCTCGCGATTGCTAAAATCCACCCAATATGCGCAAGGTGCTGAAGTCGCCCCAGGGGCCTCTTGAAATTAAGCCACAGGAAAAGTCAGTCTGGATCTGTATGTGCGGGCTGTCGAAGAACCAGCCATTCTGCGACGGTTCTCACGGGAAGACCAGAGACGAACAACAAGGCAAGATCTACGAATATGATGACGAAGGACACCGGCACGAAATTGGTTAAGACCGCTAAATTCAGAGAACGGTTACTTTAGAGACACCGTCAGCTGGAGGAATTCCTCACCGGCTTCCACGGTATTTTCGATCGTCAGCACGGTGCATGATAGTTCCTTTGCATATATTTTTTGATTGCCGAGGTACGCCTGATACCCGGGCGTGAGAGGGTCCGGGTGTTTCTGCGGTTCCTTACTGAATACAATCATGTGTGAATTCCCGGGATTAGACTGGATTGCGGCGACGAGATCATGGATCGGGCTTTGATCGCTGTCGGGAATTGCATCGAGGAGCAGGCTCTTGGAGATGTCACGCGCCAGAATGCCGTTGGGTGTGCGGTCGTCCGCAAATTGGCGCGAGAGGCTTAGTTGCATACCAACGATCTGGTCTTGATCTTTCAAGACGACTTTCATGGTCACAAATTCCATAGTTAGAACGAACAGACCCAAGTTGGTTCTCGCTCTCGCGCGATTCGAGAGACTGGAACACGAAGTGATTTCCAGCGCAGACCATTTTCGGAAGGTACTTACTGATCCGCATTCGGGTGTCGAAGTGCTGCTAGCGGAAACTGAGACGATGGTCATCGGTTTTGCTCTCTATTTTCGGAATTACTCGACGTTCGTCGGGAAACCGGGACTCTTTCTCGAAGATTTGTTTGTTCTGCCGGAGCATAGGAAAGCGGGGGTTGGCACGGCGCTTCTGCAACGTTTGATTCAGATAGCTCAGGAACGGGATTACGGACGTGTGGAATGGCACGTGCTCGACTGGAATGAGCCGGCCATCGAGTTTTATACAAAAAAAATCGGAGCGGAACTCATCGGATCGTGGCGGGTTTGCCGCGTGAGCTGCGGCAGCAAAGACAAGAGTTCACCAAAATAACGCGGTGCTAAACCGTGTAGAGCGTGCGGAGGCTATCATGGAGTTTGAGGGCAAGCGGGCTGGCGGCGTAGGCGTCGGTGACGACTTCGACATAGGCGCCATTGTTGGCGAGACTGATGGCGGCCAAGGCCTGGTCAAGCTCGGCGCAGGTGGTTACTTTCGCGGTGTACCAGCCGTCGCAGCCGAGGGCATTGGGCAATTCCGCGTAGCGCCAGTTCGCGACGTCGTTGTATTCGATGGTGGGTTCCTTGCACAGAAGGCGCTCGATGAGGTATCCGGCGTTGTTGAGAACGAAGACGACCGGCTTGATTTTATAGCGAGCGAACTGCGCGATTTCCTGCGCGGTGAATTGATGTGCGCCCTCGCCGGTGAATAGGACTACACGGCGGTCGGGCGCAGCGATGGCGGCGCCGAATGCGGCAGGCGTGGCCCAACCGATCGAACCCCACAGGGTCTGGTTGTAGAACGTGCCGCCGGCGGGCATGCGCGTGAAACCGAGGCCCATGGAGATGGTGCCAGTTTCGGCGACGACGATGTCATTGGGCTTGAGGAAACGTTCCCAGCGCGGGTAGAGGGCGGCGGCGGTGATTGGGTCAGCGCCGAAGCCGGTCACCGGTTCCGGCGGCGCGGGGGAAATGCGAGGCCAGTCGCGCTTCGGCAGCGCCTGGGTGAGCGCGGGCACGATTTCGCGGATTTCCACGTTGGGGATGATCCTCCGGCCAAAATGAACGCGGTGATGCGAGATACGGACGAACTTGTCCATGTTGAGTCGCGCCGTAAAAGCACCGCTGTTGAAGTCGCTCAAGATCGTGCCGATCGCGATGACGCGGTCGCAGCTTTCGACGAACGCGCGCACGTGCTCGTTGAGGAGCGCGCCTTCATACATGCCAATATGGTTTGGGTGCTGCTCGTCGATGATCGTCTTATCCATGAACATCGTGGCGAACGGCAGGTTTGAGGCACCGATGAGTGCACTGATTTCTTTTTGGAGTCGGGCGCGCGCGAGGAGAAAGCCAGGTAGTACGCATGCGGTCTTCGCTTCCGCGAGCGCGTCGACGATGGTCTCTACGGCCGCGTTGAGCGAAGCGAGATCGCTCCGAGGCATTTCAAACGGATGCTGTGGGGCACCGAGAACCGGCTGCCGGGCGAGATCGGCGGGGAACGCGAGATAAACGGGACGACGGCGATAGAGCGCCTCCGCAATAAGGCGTTCGGTCTGGAAGACAACGTTCTGCGGCGTGATGATCGCGCCAATGGGCCCCGAATAGACCCACGGAAAGCTGTGCCCGCCGATCTTGCGGTACACCGGGCAATGATTCAGACACGCGCCGCACCGAATGCAGTAGAGCGATTCCCGCTTCGCGCGGTCCGCCAGCAGTTTGGTGCGGCCGTTATCCAGCAGCACCACGTAGAACTCTTCGGGGCCGTCGATTTCGCCCGCGCGGCGCGGTCCCGACAGGAACGAGGTGTATACCGTCAGCGCCTGGC
>CAZMNG010000366.1:0-5111 GCA_964567505.1 uncultured Chthoniobacterales bacterium | reverse complement strand
CGGCAACCGCTTCACGCGGCGCAAACGCGAATTCATCTACACCCCGCGCGGTGACAAGGCGTGGAAACGGTCCGCTGAAGAAAAAACCGAGCCGGAAGTTGCGACACCACCCGCCTGGGTGTTCTCCGGCACCAGTGACGGCAATGCTCTGGCGGCGGAACTCGCGCGCAATGGACTCAATATCATCGTGTCTACCGCTTCGGAATATGGGCGAGACATTGTCGCCGAAAATTTTCCCGGGCTCGCCGTCCGGTCAGGGAGAATCGGCGTGGAAGCCCGTCGCCGTGAACTCCAGCAGTCAGGCGCGGCAGCCATCGTCGATGCTACGCACCCCTTTGCTGCGGAGATTTCAGCGCAACTCATCAAGCTTTCGCAAGAACTCGAAATCCCGTACCTGCGTTATGAAAGGCCGGCGGCTCGGAGAATACATGCTGCTATCCAGTGTAAAGAGATGGAGGCCGCGGCTGCCGAGGCAATCAAAAGAGGCCGCCGCATCTTTCTCGCGACTGGTGCGAAGGACCTGGAAACTTTCGTCAAGCATCCGTGCGCACACGAGTGCGAGTGGTTCGTCCGAGTTGCTCCCGATCCTGATTCGCTGGAGCGTGCGCTTAGTCTCGGAATTCCGCGCGCTCATCTTTGCGCGATGCAGGGCCCATTTTCCAAAGAGTTCAACGAATCGCTCTGGCGCAGCTGGAAGATCGATTGTGTCGTCACGAAAGATTCGGGCGACGCCGGCGGATTCACCGCCAAAGCCGAGGCCGCCAACGCGCTGGAAATACCGTTGATTGTCGTGGAAAGGCCGCAAATTGGGTATCCGCGGGTGGCTCGCGATTTTGCGACGGTCGCTTCCTTTTTGGAAAAACATGCGTCGATCGAAGGCGATTTAATCTCAAAATTCTCCGAGCCCAATTCGAGCAACAACGCCAAACAGAAACCAACAGTGTGATTAAAACATCACGCCATACACCTCATGAAGATCCCCGTCACCATCGTCACCGGCTTTCTCGGCTCCGGAAAAACCACGCTCATTTGCAGTCTGCTAAAAAAAAATCCAGACCGGCGTCTGGCTGTGCTCGTCAATGAGTTTGGCGAAGTCTCGGTTGACGGCGCTCTGCTGCGCAATGCGGGCAAGACGTGCGGGGTCGAAATTCACGACCTTCCAAACGGCTGCATTTGTTGCACAATCAAGGACGATTTTTTGCCGGTCATGAAGCAGCTTCAGGCCCGCAAGCACGAGATCGACCACGTACTGATCGAGACGTCCGGCCTGGCTCTGCCGACGCCGGTGATGCGGGCGCTTGCCTGGCCGGAAATCCGCAACGACTTTCAGCTCGACGCGGTGCTCACGGTCGTTGACTCGCCGCAATTGCTCGCCGGCAATCTCGAACGCGGCAAGGCGATTCCAGGCGCCGAAATCGCCGAGGTCCCGGAACATCTGAGCTCCGTCGATTCGATTTTCTATCAGCAATTGGAGAACGCCGACGTGGTCGTGCTGAACAAAATCGACGAGCTTGCAGAAGAGTTGCTTATGAAAGCCGAGGAGCTTGTTCGCCAAAAGGCTCCGAGGATTCGCTTTCTCGAGCTCGCCTATGACGCGGAGCTTGACACGCGATTGTGCATGGGACTGAACGTGCATGACGAAGATTTCGCATCAGAGTTGCATGATCATGATCATCACCACCACGGTCCGGTGCAGCAGACGCCAATGGAAACGGACTGTCCGCTCGAAGATCAGAGCCAGTTTGATGGCCACACACACCCGGGCGTCGGTTCGCACGTGCATGGCGAGCGCACGCATCAGCATTTCCACGAACACGACACTGGATGGCAGTCATTCGTGCTTCATTGCGACGAGCCGCAAAACGTGGAGAAGCTAAAAGGCGCCATGCGTGAGGTGACGCTGCAACAGCCGATCTTGCGCGCAAAAGGGTTCGCGATCATCGGCGGCAAAGATCGAAGGCTCGTGGTGCAAGCCGTGCGCACCCGCGTGCAGACTTATTTCGAGCAGAATGATTCTCACGAAGCGGAATCGAGTCTGGTGTTTATCGGCTATCACCCGCGTCGCGACCAGGTCGTCGCCTTGATGAAGGAATTGACCGGCTCGGAATGGGGGTAGGCCATGCACTGGACAGCGGCAAAACCCGGTTGCCTGGACACGGAACGAGAGTTGATCCTGATCGATCAAACTCCCGGCGAAATCGTGGTCCTGAGCGCTGCCGACACCGATCTCGCCTGCCTTGCTTCCGTGTGGGGCAGTCATTTTGGAGATCGTTTGCGCATCGCTCATGCGTTTCCTCTCCGCCAACCTGTCGCTGCCGATCACTACATCGAAAATGTCATCCGTCATGCCAAACTCGTGTTTGCACGGCTGTTGGGAGGTCGAGCCTATTTTGCGCATTTCGTTCAAGGGCTGATCGACCTGAAAGAGGAGGCCGCGGATTGTCCGCGATTCCTGATACTCTCTGGAGCCGGTCCGGATGAAGACGAATTCGCAGCTCTCAGTGACTTCCCGCCTTCTACTTGCAAACGAATGTCCGATTTTTTCAAACATGGCGGCACGGACAACATGATTCGAGCCGGGGAGTGCCTCGAACGACTGCTTCTAAATCGGGGCGACGATCTGCCTGAAGCGACACCCATGCCCGAGTTCGGCATTTACAAAAGCACCCCTCCGGCGGACCGGGTAGCATGGCTTTGCTTTTATCGGGCCTGGTTTCAGGCCAATGATCTTGCCGTCGTTGATGCCATGTGCGACGCGCTTGAAAAGCGAGGGTTTGAGGTGCTCTGCTTTTATTCCTTTTCGCTGCGAAATCCGGCCGCGCAAGCCGAGCTGCTGAGACTCTCGCAAGAATCGGCGCCGGATATCGTTCTGACCATGCAGAGCTTTTCGATCTGCATGAACGAAGACAACCGCCTTTCATTTCTCGACCAGCTCGGTTGTCCTGTTTTGCAAGCGCCGGTCGCCCTCTGCAGCCGCGATGCGTGGTCGAACAATACTGGCGGTCTTCCGCCGGCGGAGGTCGCGATGAATGTCGCGTTGCCGGAAATCGATGGCCGCGTGTTCAGCACCGTTGCGGGCTTCAAGGAGGAGGATCAGCTCATTGCCAAAGCGCAATTCCGCTCGAAGCGATTAATGCCCGATCTCACTCAAATCGCCTTTATTGCTGAATCCGCGCTGCGTTGGGCAACATTGCGTAAGCTCTCAAATGCAGAAAAAAAAATCGCAGTGATTTTGTCGAACTACCCGAATCGCGATGGACGTATCGGCAACGGCGTCGGTCTCGACACACCCGCGAGCACCGTGAATTTTTTGCGAAATTTGCGCACGGAAGGTTACGCGGTCGACCCGGTGCCGGAAAATGGCGAGGAGCTGATGCGCTGGCTGCAGAGCGGGATTACAAACGATCGCGAACAGTCCTACGGCAAACCTTGTCGCCAGGCCGTCAAACGGGCAACGCTCGAAAAATTTTTGAAGACATTGCCCACTGATCGAAGGGACGAGTTGGGAAAATACTGGCCGCCGAATCTCTCCGGCGACATTCCGGTTGCCGGCATGCGCCTCGGAAATGTCTTCGTCGGCATTCAGCCGTCGCGCGGCTTTTCGCTGCAACCGCAAGCCATTTATCACAGCCCGACGCTGCCACCGCCGCCGGAATATCTCGCGTTCTATTTTTGGATTCGTGAAATCTTTGGCGCGCATGCGGTCGTCCATTTCGGCAAACACGGCAATCTCGAATGGCTGCCGGGACGCAGCATCGCGCTGGGCGAGACTGATTATCCACGGCTTTGTCTCGGGCCGGTGCCGCATCTGTATCCGTTCATTGTGAACAATCCCGGCGAAGGCACGCAGGCCAAGCGCCGCACGGCTGCCGTGATCATCGATCATCTCACGCCTCCGCTCACCCGAGCCGGCCTTTACGACGATCTCGAAAAAGTCGAGCGTCTGCTCGAAGAGCACGCACATTGTTCGACATTGTATCCGAGCCGCGCAGCCGAGCTGGAACGCGAGATCGAGGAGTCGATCGGGAACGCTTCCTGGAGTCAGGATTTGCCCGATGGCGCAAAAACGATCGAGGCCATCGGAAATTTTCTTTGCGAAATCAAGGAAAGCCAGATCAGGTCGGGGCTTCACGTTCTGGGTGAAAAGCCGGCCGGAGAAAAAGAAATCGATTTTCTATTGAGCCTGCTTCGCGTGCCCAGCGGCGACCAGCCCGGATTGCTCGAAGCGCTGCACGAAAGCGTTTTCGATTTGCAAAAGCTCACCCCATCGGAACGCGACGAGTTGGATCGCAAAGCGCGGACGTGGATTGCCGATGCTCTGCGACGGGCGCAAGCACCGGATGAAAGCGCGAACTTGCAGGCTCTGCGAGCGCTGTTGCGCCGGCAGCTTGCACCGCGGCTTTCGCAATGTGATGCGGAGCTTCGCAATCTCGTCAACGGCCTGAGCGGGGCCTTCGTTTCGCCGGGTCCGGCGGGCGCCCCGACCCGCGGCAGGGTCGACGTGTTGCCGACAGGACGCAATTTTTTCGCCATCGATCCGCGTGTGATTCCGACGCGGACTTCGTGGCGCTGTGGCAAGACGATGGCCGATCTGCTGCTGGAGCGCCACCGGCAGGAGCACGGCGAATATCCGCGCAAGCTGGCCCTCGTCGTGTGGGGCACTTCAAACATGCGAACCGGTGGCGATGACATCGCGCAAGCTTTGTGGCTTTGGGGCTGCGAGCCGGTGTGGGAGGAATCTTCCGGACGCGTGATCGATTTTCGGATTCTGCCATCGAGCTTGTTGGGTCGGCCTCGCGTCGATGTCCTGCTACGGGTTTCGGGTTTGTTCCGTGACGCATTTGGTGAAACGATGCGTTTGCTCGCAACGATCCCAAAACGGCTCGTGGAGCTGGACGAGCCGTCGGAGATGAATCCAATCCGCGAATCGTGGCTGCGCGATTGCGAAGTGTTTGTAAAACAAGGCGCAACTCGCAGCGACGCCACTCGGCGCGCATCGCTTCGGGTGTTCAGCTCCGAGCCCGGCTCCTACGGCACCGGTCTGCTGCCGCTGATCGACGCCGGAAACTGGAACTCGAAACGCGATCTGGCAGAAGTCTTTTGCAAATGGG
>CAZMNG010000365.1:0-5124 GCA_964567505.1 uncultured Chthoniobacterales bacterium | reverse complement strand
GCGGCCGCCGGACGGTTTCGGCCCTCCGGGTGCATATTTCTGCGAAATATGCAGGGCTAGGCTGGGTGCTTATGACGCGGCCGTTCATTGAACGGGTGCTGCGACCTCATGCGCTGCAGACAGCCGGTTCATCTCGTCTTGGAATACCTGATTGTATGCTTTGAACCGTTCGGATTTGATCACTGCCTTCCAAAAGAGGATTGCTTGTTCCTTTGAGCCAACGCCTTCGACAAAAATATCTTCCGTTAAAGTTTTGTCGTACGCTTTGATCGAGTTCGCCGCTGTACTCCAAAAAGCGATTGCCTGTTCCTTTGAGCCAATGCTTTCGAGAATCGTGGATACGCCGGATACCATCGAAACAATTTCCTGCTGCACGTCCGCTGCTTCCGACCCTTGCGATGCACGGGCTAGAAACTGGAATCCGGTCCAATAGGTGTTAAACGCGTTCCATTTCTGGCCAAGCGCAGATCTGGCTTCAGCCTGTGTCCGGCAGAAGCCCGCTGCGTCGGCCACCGCATCCTTCGGGCTTTTCCCCAGCCCTCGCTCAGCGTTGTACAACGGTTCGTAAAACTCCAATACATCGCTCTTCATCACAATTGCTATTCGGGCGGCTTCGTCCGCTTCCTTGTATTGTCGGAGACTGTTCTGTAAATACGCGAGTCGCCAATAAATGTACGGAATATCCGTAAACCATATCCCTTCCGTAACGCTTTGGGTAAGAAGTCTGAGCGACTCATGTGGGTCCCTGGACTCGACCAGGTCACTGAGCCATACCAACGTGCGGTAAGCGTGCGGGTTGCACTCAATGGCCATTCGCAAATCTGCCTCGATATTCGCGGTATTTTCCCGCAGATCCTCTTCCGCGATGGCCCTGTAAAAGTACGCGACCGCGGTCCGAGGCGCCCGCGCGATAATCGTATCGCAATCTTTTTTTGCTTCGACGTACCGACCAGCGTTTAGAAAGGAAACTGCCCGAAAAATCAAGAGTTCAATATTGTCTGGTTCTCGAGCAACGCCCTGGTCCAGAAGTTCAATCGCCTTGCCCAGGTCCCCCTGCTCGGATAGTTCCTGCGCCTCAAGGACAAGAAGTGAAATTTTAGGCGGGCTTGGATTGGGAAACTTATAGGCGCGCAATGCTTCGAGCCGCTGAGCGACCCACGTCGCCAGCTCGTTGTATCGGGCCGATCGCTTGGCAGCATGCGTCTGCTCGAACCGCGTGTAATACTCCTTGGCCCATTCTTTGAAGTCGGCGCGTTCCCACAATGATCCCTCGGCCGCTAATGCTCCGTAATCCTCGGGTCTGTTTTCCAGATGTCTCCACGCGAAGTTGAGTGCGAACAGCGTTTCCGCAACCGTAGTGGGATAGGCGTCGGCCGCTTTCAGTGAATCGGAGTACCCCGGGTCACCCGCGTATGCCTTAATGTTAGCTAGCTCGTAGTAAAGTGAGTTGCGAGCTTCTATCTCGTCCACGAACAAGGCGTTTTGGCCTGTGGCCGCCTTTATATCAGGCGAAATAGTACTTTGAACGATATACATCTGCGGCCCCGTGTACGCGAAAAGCTCGATTCCCGCCTTGATCGCGCGCGTTGCCCCTTCATAGTCTCCCTGGGCACCCAGAAGATATCCTTTGTTCATAAACGCAGCTACGCTTCCTTCCTGATGTGCCAGGGCAAAATTCGTAGCCTCAAGCGCTTTCGCACTGTCGCCAACATTGATGTATTCGTATCCAAGGCTCGTCGAATAGATAACGTTGTCCGGATCAACTTTGAGCAACTCTTTGTATTCGTCGACCGCCTCGCGATGTTTACCTAATGCAGAAAGCGACTCAGCTCTCAGGACGCGCAGCATCCCAGCCTCTTCCGGCACGGCGTTTTCCAGCATTTTGTCCACTAGCGCCACAATCGTTGAATTGTAATCCAAACTTCGTGCGCGGGCCTCGATCGCCGTTCGTTGGGCAAGGTCCGCTGTCCGCTGAGCAAGTTCCGCCGTCCGCTGATAACGTTCTTCCGCTTCAACCGCGCGCTTCGCTTCGCGCTTAGCCTCTTTATTGGCCAAGATCGCCCATCCAACCGCCACGAGCGCCGCAACAAGAAGAACCCCGAAGGCCGCGGCCGTCATCCTTGCCTTGCGAAGTTGTCGACGGGTTCGCCTCTCTCGTTCCTCTGCCTGCCGCCGCTGATCCTCTGCCAGTTCGCGCTGACGCTCTGCCTCTTCCTTTTCTTCGCGCGCGCGACGGGAGTCGCGACTGGCCTTGACCACGCCGGTGAGAATGTCGTGAGTAAGCTCGACCCGCCGAACATTCAGCCGTTCTTCGACGTGGAGAAGACGTCGATCGATCAACTGATCGATTGCAGCAGTTGGCGCGCCTTCTTGGTCAAGAAGCTTCCGCGCGCGTTCCAGCGCAATGTTTTCGCGAAAGCCTGAGTCGGTGAGAAGCTGATCTTCAACGAACCTGCGTACGGCCGGGGCCTGATCGGCCAGGCACCTTTCATAAAAATCGTGCAGGATCGCGTCGCTGCTGCCGGCGAGAAGATCCGGTGTGATCGTGCTCTGCCGCAGCACCCGACGCTTATTATTCAATTCATGACAGACGAGGCTAAGCAACGACGGCTCCACTTCAATTCGAGTGGTCCCATCCGATCGACCTTTGGAATTGGCACCCGAAACAAACCGAACGATCGCCTGCGCAAGGGAAGATGACACCAGGTCGGCGCCAGGTCCGAGCACAGCGTCGACCGCTTGACGATCGGTCATCCGGTTGAGCCGGACCCGATTCTGGCTGAGCGATGGCATCGACAGACGCAAGTCCTCCAGGTGCGCTAGATAATCTTCGCGAAGGGCAAGCAAGACCCGGTATTGATCTTTGCCGTATTCAAACTGATCCGCTACTTCGAAATCAGCTTCGATGGATTCCTCGATTTCTGTTGGAGGCCGGTTTTCAATCAAATCGCCGAGTTCAGTAAGAAATCGGTTGCCGGAGCTCGTCCGTCCGCTTTCGCCAAGAGTGAATATTTCCTCGAACTGGTCGAATACCAGAACGAGCACGCGCAGTTGCCCGTCCGGGCCGCGAAATTGATCACCGCGCCGGTGAAAGTAGGCCCAGAGAGTTTCATCCGGACGCGGATTGGATGCTTCTTCAGCCAGGCCGGATTCAGCGATAACCGCCTGAATTCGCGTTTTGACCTGTTCAACCAGACCGATTGCGCCTGGGGAAAAGTCGAGGCGAAGAGGGACCGGAAGAAAACGTTCAGACCGAAGAAGCGGAAAGAGACCAGCGTTCAACAGCGAGGTTTTTCCCAGCCCGGATTGACCAAATAGCACGGTCAACCGGTGGCGGCGAACACGGCGGAGCAGTTCGCCCACCTCGTCTCCACGTCCATAGAAGTAAGTACTCGATTGCTCGCTATAAGCCGCCAGACCCGGCCAAGGATTCTCGGGATCCATCTGGCCCTGTACCGGTTCATCCATTACTAATGTTCACCCTTCCCCGTTAGCTCCCGAAGCCGTTGCGCGAATTGCGGAGTCACAATGCCGCCCGGAAGCCTCTCCCAGTGCACCGCTTTAAACCGTTCGGGTACCAGCGCTGTCGTCGCGGATGCGTCGTCAATCGCGACCGGAATAATAAAGATCGCTTGATCGGCCATGTTGCGTACTCGATCGAGTGCGTAGCTCCATTCGCGACGAAAATACCCCTCGACGCGTTGGTCTGTGGTGGCGGAAATCAGCGGTACAAAGAAGCTGCAGTTTCCGATGTTCCGCTGGATCTTACGGTCATAATCGTCCCCTGCTCCTAATCGTTCCATGTCGAACCAGGACGTAAGCCCGCTCGCGTCGAGTCCGGCTTTCATTTGTCTTGCTGCCGTCAGATTCTCGCGCGCATAGCTGATGAAGATTGCACGGTCCGGCATTTCACGTGCCGGCGGCAGGAAACGGAGCAGTTCCGCCACCCCGCGCTCGCTGATCTGCGCGGTCGGCCGGAGAGCCTGCCACCGCCTCCACAATTCAGCGACAAACTTGCGGGCGTCGCCCCCGGAAAAGATTCTGGTGCGGCTGCTGACATGCCGGAGAAAGAGTACCAGATCGGCGTCCTTCGGCGTCCGGCTGTCGGCGATGATTTCGAGCTCCGCACGCGTCTCCGACAGCCGCCGGCGTTTGGCCGTGCGCAGGAAAAAACGCCCAAGCCAATCGGAAAAATTGCAGCCCAGGATCAGCAGATGGTTCGTTTCCAACTCGTTAAAGAGCCTGTCCGGACAGAAGTTCGGAGATTGCAAAGTATGTACAAATTCGAGCACATCCTCGTCGCACACTGCGTAGGATGGCGTCGCCGCAATTTTTCCGAGCAAATGATACACGGTCGGGCGCTGGAGCCGTTCCTTTTCAAAAGGGAGATCGGCCGGTCGCGTCGGCATGTATGCGTACACGTCAGTCCCGGAGATCCCGTTGAACCGCGTCAGGTTAATCGCTTCTTCGAGCAGCGAATCGAATCCGGTCGTCACATAGAGGTTGAAGTCCGTTATCTGGGCGAGTTGCATGAGGGGCTCTGGCGGCGAGAAGCGAGTCTCGCGCAATACAGCCCGCAGACGCGGGTAGACGTCTTCCCGGCGCTGCCCCAAACGAAGGTGCCGGCAGACGACGTCGTTAATAGAGAAGTCCGGCGGCAGATCGTTGGCCGAAATACTCAGGCGTTCCGACAACTTCCTGGCCAGGAACCTGTACAGAGGGACTTCCTGACCGTCGGCTACGACCGAAAGAATGTCCGGGCCGACGATCGGGATAACACGCTTTTCTTCGACATAAGCCAGAAGATCTTCCCAGAACAGTTCATCAAACTCGTCGTGGGTGGATTCCGGGCTATCCGACGGAGGGGTCATACACGAGCGAGGCCGCGCCTCAGACCGGAGAAATTTAATTGCAAGTGGCCGGAGAAACGAAAGCAACTCAGTGTCGAGAGGAACACGGGTTCCATTGAATAAAAGATTACCTTGATCCGGCTATCGCATGCCCGCTTCCTGGCCGTCTGTCAAGCGTTCATGTCGACCGGCTGATCGCAAAACCGGCCCTTTGCAGGATTGCGGGAATTTCTCTGATAAATTCTCTGTCCTTCTCCCTCTCGGCTTCCGGCAA
>CAZMNG010000364.1:0-5129 GCA_964567505.1 uncultured Chthoniobacterales bacterium | reverse complement strand
GATCCGGATTTTACCGCTGGTTCCTGGCAAATCGACAACACAAGTTCTGAAAGCGATTCAGCGCAAATGAACCAACCGCTAAGGCTGGGGGTGCTGGGATCTGGGAAAGGATCCAACTTCAGGGCGATCATGGAACAGATCGTCGCCGGTCGCCTGAATGCTGAAACGCGGATCGTCCTCTCGGACATCGAAAATTCCGGTATCCTGAGTCTTGCCCGGGATTATCAAGTTCCAGGTCTGTTTGTGCGTCCCGGTCGCTTCAAAACAAAGCTGGAACCGGAAATCGAGGAAGATGTTGTTCGGCTCCTGCGGGCCGCCGAAGTGGATCTCGTCGTTCTTGCCGGTTACATGCGAGTTGTCAAAGCTCCGTTGCTGGACGCGTTTCCGCAAAAAATCATCAATATTCATCCGTCGCTTTTGCCGAAATATCCCGGTCTCGAAGCGTGGAAACAGGCTCTGGAAGCGGGTGAAACGGTTACCGGATGCACCGTCCACTACGTCAACGCAGCGGTCGACGCGGGCGAGATTCTGGGTCAGGAGACCGTGCCGATCGAGCCCGGGGATACGCCCGAAAGTCTGCATGGCCGGATCCAGGTCGCCGAACATCGCTTGTTGCCCGCAGTGATCGGGGCAATCGCCGAGAATTATTGCGGAATCGGATAACTGGTCTGTTTCCTTGCCTTTTCGAAGCGAGTAACCGAACCTTAGCCGGTTATGAAGAAAATCGAGGCAATCATTAAGCCTTTCAAGATGGAGGACGTGAAAGAAGCCTTGACCGAGATCGGAATAGAAGGGATGACCGTCAGCGAAGTCAAGGGCTTCGGACGGCAGAAGGGGCATACCGAGATCTACCGCGGTAGCGAGTACACCGTCGATTTTCTTCCAAAGGTCAAATTTGAAATCGTGGTTGCCGACGATCGCGTTCAGAAAGCCGTTGAAACAATCGTGGACGCGGCGCGGACCGGTAAGATCGGAGACGGGAAAGTATTTGTCGTGCCGATCGAGCAGGCCATTAGAATTCGGACGGAAGAACGTGGCGAATCCGCGATCTGAGGCGGGTAGCCCGAAAATCTCACAAGCCGAAGGCTTCGCGAGATTATCGCGGGCCACTCGAAAGAAGTTTCATGGGAGCAGAAAATCTTCTTCCTGATATCCAGGCATCGGTCTTGTGTGAAGATGTCCGCCAGGAAGTGAACGGCCTCCATACGCTCGTCGGAGTGATTAACATTCTGCCAACCCCAGCGCTCCCGGTGGGTTTGCTCAAACTCTGCCTCTGGACCCGGTGGTGCGGTGGTCTGGGCAAATTCCGGCAAACTTCCCGGATTCTCGGGGTCGAAGAAGTGCAAATCATCGCGGAATCTTACATCGACTTCGAACTGAAGGAGTTCGATAGCACGGTAACCAACGTCAACGTTTTTGCTGGCGTACAATTTCAGCAGTACGGGCTTCATCATGTAGAGATACTCTTGGATAACGAACTTGTTCTCCGTTATCCTGTCCCCGTTGTGAAGGTATGAACTGCTGCCGGCAGACAGCCCGTTTCGATCTGCTGTGCCTCTACGAGTCCTTAACAAAGCACAATTCGCACCCCCCTTATGAGCAGCAATATCGAAACGCACCTTGTCGAAAATCGCGTATTCAAACCGAAGAAAGAATTTTCAAAAAAGGCGCATATTTCGAGCTTGGCGGAATACCGGGAACTCTATCGCAAATCGATCAAGAACCCGGAGAAATTCTGGGCGGAACAAGCCGCAGAAAATCTTACCTGGCAAAAGAAGTGGAAAACGGTTCTCGAATGGAAAGAACCGTTCGCCAAATGGTTCGCTGGCGGCAAGCTCAACGTTTCGGAGAACTGCCTCGATCGGCACCTGGCTGGTGCCACGCGGAACAAGGCTGCTTTGATCTGGGAAGGTGAACCGGGGGAAAAGGTCACCCTGACCTATCAGCAACTGCATCGCGAGGTTTGCAAGTTTGGGAACGTTTTGAAGCGGAACCATGTCAAGAAAGGGGACCGCGTCGTCATTTATATGCCGATGTGTCCGGAATCAGCGGTTGCGATGCTCGCTTGCGCGAGAATCGGCGCGATTCACTCCGTCGTTTTCGGCGGATTCAGCGCAGAATCAGTTAAGGACCGGATAAAGGATTCCGGAGCGACAGTTGTGATCACTGCGGACGGAGGGTATCGGCACGGGGCGATAGTTCCGTTGAAAAAGAACGTCGACGACGCTCTGAAGGACAACGAACAGATCGAACGAGTGATCGTCTTTCGCCGGGCGCACAACGAGATACACGTCAAGGAAGGGCGAGACGCCTGGTGGCATCGGGAATTGGAATATGTGGACGCGAACTGTCCTGCGGAACCGATGGACGCGGAAGATCCCCTGTACATCCTTTACACGAGCGGATCGACCGGCAGACCAAAAGGGATTCTGCATACGACCGCCGGCTACCTGTTGGGCGTTACTTTGACAACGAAGTACGTTTTCGATCTTAAACCGGAAGACGTCTACTGGTGTACCGCCGATATTGGCTGGGTAACCGGCCACAGTTACACCGTCTACGGCCCTCTGTCGCTCGGTGCGACGGTGGTGATGTACGAGGGGGCTCCGAATTGGCCTGAATCGGATCGTTTCTGGCAAATTATCGAGGAGTACCAGGTCACCGTTTTCTACACGGCGCCGACTGCAATTCGGGCTTTTATTCGATTGGGGGGCGAATCCCCCAATCGGCATGATCTCACTTCGCTCCGGTTGCTTGGAACCGTCGGAGAACCGATCAACCCGGAAGCCTGGATCTGGTATCACACCGTCATCGGCGGTGGCCGCTGTCCGATCGTAGACACCTGGTGGCAGACAGAAACCGGTGCCATCATGATCACGCCGCTTCCCGGAGCAACCCCGCTGAAACCCGGAACGGCGACGCTGCCATTTTTTGGTGTCGACGCGGCGGTTGTAGATGACGAGGGGAACGAAGTCCCGCCGAACGTCGGGGGGAAGCTGGTTGTTCGGAAACCCTGGCCGTCGATGTTGCGCACGATCTGGGGTGATAAAAAGCGGTACAAGAAACAGTACTGGACCGAGGTCAAAGGCTGTTACTTCACCGGCGACGGCGCGCGCAGAGACAAGGACGGGTATTTCTGGATTGTCGGCAGAATCGATGATGTGCTGAACGTTGCCGGCCACCGGCTTGGGACATCAGAAATCGAAAGCGCGCTCGTCAGTCATCCAAGTGTTGCAGAAGCCGCTGTGGTCGGTCGTCCAGATGAGCTAAAAGGCCAGGCCATCGTTGCGTTCGTGACGCTGAAAGCGGGAGAGCACGCCGGGCCGGAGCTGCGGGATAAGCTCCGTCAGCATGTCAGCCTCGCCATCGGGTCATTCGCCAGACCGGACGATATCCGGTTCGCCGAAGCGCTTCCGAAGACGAGAAGTGGAAAAATCATGCGACGATTGCTCAAAGAGATCGCTGCCGGCGGTCGAGTGACAGGCGATACGACGACGCTCGAAGATTTCGGTGTGCTCGCGAGACTAAGAGAATCAGAAGAGTGATTACGGGCTCGCGGACGCGAAGCAACGCTCGACACTTGCCGGGCTCACACCAATTCGCGGCCGTTGGCGTACCGCTGCGGTAATCGGCGACTCTTTTGGGAAACGCGCTCTTGCAGGCGGCAATCCCATACTGCAAAGATGGCATGTTAACCCCTGAAGAACGCCGAGCCAAGATTGGCGCTGTAATCCGGGTTGCCAGCGGCAACTTCCTGGAGATGTACGATTTCATCGTCTACGGGTCACTAGAGGAAACCGAAGCATTCAAACGAATGAAACGGCACCCGCGCGCGGCGACCGAGGTTCTTCGAATTCTCGGTGCCAATTGGCGACTTGTGCTGGTCGGAATGATGCTTTCGGTGATGACGACGACCACCTTTTATCTCATTACCGCGTATACACCAACATTTGGAAGTCGTGCGCTACATTTTAGTCAGAAGCAGGATTTTATTGTTACATTTTGCATTGGTGTTTCGAATTTCATCTGGCTGCCGATTGGTGGACGGCTCTCCGACCGTTTTGGAAGGAGACCGATTCTGCTTCTCGTGCCTGCACTGGCGATCCTGTCCGCTTACCCGGCCATGCTGTGGCTGGTCGCTTCACCAACGATGCTCAAGCTCCTGGTGGTTGAACTCTGGTTCTCTATTTGCTTCGGCATGTACAGCGGTGCGATGATTCCGTTTCTGACGGAGATAATGCCGCCGGAAGTTCGCACCGCCGGTTTTTCGCTGGCGTTCAGCCTGGCGACGGCGCTCTTTGGCGGATTCACCCCGGCCGTCTGCACCTATTTGATCGAAGTCACGGGCAACAAGGCCGCTCCTGCCCTCTGGTTGTCCCTGGCTGCGGTCATCGGCCTGGCCGGCACGCTGCTGGCCAAGTCCCGCAGGGAGGAGAAGTTCAATTTGGACAACTAATCGAATTGCGGCTTTGGTTTATTCCACTCGGTTGCCTGCTCGTAGGCGTAGCCGACCTGGAGCAACGTCGATTCGTTCAATTCTTTGCCGAGAACCTGCAGCCCGACCGGCAGCCGTTTTCCTTCTCGCTCCACAAACCCGCATGGCACGCTGATCCCGCAAATGCCGGCGATATTCGCTGCAAGGGTAAACACGTCCGCGAGATACATGCTGAGCGGGTCGCTGGTGCGTTCGCCGAGCTTGAACGCCGGAGTGGGAGAAGTCGGGCAGACGATCGCATCGACTTTCTCGAACGCCTTCGCAAAATCCTGCCGGATCAACGCACGGACTTTTTGGGCGCGCAGGTAATACGCGTCGTAATAACCGGAGCTCAGTACGTACGTGCCGAGGATAATACGGCGTTTAACTTCCGGGCCGAAGCCCGTTTGCCCCTGTCGAGCGAAAGCCGTACCGCACCCCATCGAAGCGGGCGAGATTCGCAGAAGCTTCCGCCGGCGCAATGATGTAATAGGTGCTGAGCGCGAACTCCGTATGCGGCAGCGAAAGTTCGACGACTTCAGCTCCCAGACTCTCCAGCTGCGCGACCGCGGTTCGGACGCTCCTTTCGACTTGCGGGTCGAGCCCTTCGATAAAATACTCTTTTGGGAGCCCAAGCTTCAAACTTTTAACCCCT
>CAZMNG010000363.1:0-5138 GCA_964567505.1 uncultured Chthoniobacterales bacterium | reverse complement strand
ATCCACTCTTTCGAGTGGATAAGAAACGCTCTTTCGGGTCCTAGCTATCCGGTGCGCCTGAAGCTACGCTGCTAATCACCACGATGAACGACTTAGGCTCAGGTAAGAGCTAAGGTCAGGAGCATGGCGCAGGAACAATAGATAATTTTAGAAAAGGATAGGTGCTAGCATGATGATTCGTACGACGTCTAAATCTGTATACTACCCGGTATCGGGCCTACGGGCCGATTTGATTCGTGGAAGTGGACGGGTTCGCTATGTTCGCAGTTCGCTCACGGTGAACGCGAAATGTTTGAGCAACATCAACCGATAAATCACCGGATGACCATGAAGGTTACCGCTAAGCCATAGACAACGGTTAGAGCGCCCACGACTTTCAGGACACGATCAAGACGGCGTTCCGTCTGCTCGGAGAGTCCAAAGTCCAGGAGAATCGCACGGACGCCCAGGAGCGCATGGGTAGTGACACACAGCAGAAACAGTACTTCCAGACAAAGAATGACCGGATTGCGAAGGTACGCCACTACTTCTGCAAAATCTCGCAAACCACCTTTGGCGACAAAATGATTAGCGATGAAATGCAGACCGAGCAGGATGACCAAGCCAACGCCTGTGAATACCTGCCAAAGCCAGGCAGACGTCGGCTTGGGTTCTTCGGTAAATGGATTTTCTATCATATGTGAAAGATTTTTAATGCAGCCACCGCGAGGGCGATTGCACTAACAATCATGAGCATAGTGAAAATCGCCTTTTGTGCGCCTGCGCCAATGCCGCAACCGGTCAAGGCGATGCGGAGGCCGTTCAGGCCGTGAATCAATATGCCGGCGAGCAAAATCACGTCGAGCGCCAGGTAGAACGGAGAACGCGCCAGCGATACGAAGGAATCCCATGCGCTTTGACCCCGCGTCAGCAGGCTCAATATGCATAAGTGCAGGTAGAGATAGACGACCAAACCGATGCCGGTAATCCGATTGAGAGCGTAAGCCCACATCCCTAATCTGCGGTGCCGCACGTCCACCCAACGACCGGCACGGCTTACTCTGCGGGAATCAAGAATCGCCATATCACTTTCCCCACATTTTGCTAAATCGGCGCGCGATCAGCTCGCGCCGCAGCGCCATGATCTTCCCTGCCGGATCAACTGCCTGAGGGCAGGCCTCCGTACATTCGAATGCGCTGTGGCATCGCCAGACTCCATGTTCTCCGTCTGCTAAACCCAGCAGGTGTTCGACCTTTTTGGGATCATCAGTCTTGTGCCGAGCCTGATAAATCGCTGCGAGGCCAGCCGGGCCGAGGAATCTGTCGTCTGCCGCCATGGTCGGACAAGCGCTCATACAGATGCCGCACTCGATACACTGTTCAAAGCGGTTAAATCGGGAAAAGTCTTCCGGCAGCTCCACTGCTTTCCGCTCCAATGCGGCGACGGCAAAGCTGTCGACAGTGAATGGCAGGAAGGCTTCTGCTTCACAGGTAATCGCCATGTCGGCGGCGGACATCCTCTGAAAGAAACTGGAGATATCCACGACCAGATCGCTAACGACCGGGAAATTGCGCAGGGGGTCGAGCCTCAGTGGCGTGCGGCCATCCCAAACGTCGCTAAGTTTCGTAACGCACGGCAGCTTCTCGACACCATTGATTCGAATCGCGCAAGATCCGCACGAAGAATGATGACATGCCCGGCGGAAAGTGAGGCTTGGATCGTGGACCGCCCAAGCGGCGTCAATAGCATCAATGACATGCGCGGAATCCGGAATGTCCACCGTACACGTATCGTAGCGGGACGGTTCTCCTGCCTTGTACCGGAAGATCTGGAGCGGGACTTTAGGCATGTTCATTGACTCCACTTCTCTGGAAGGACCGATTCTGCCCGCTTCTCACGGATGAACCGTTACGAGGATCTGCCTGCTGAAAGAATAATCGGTAGGAAACCAACAATGTATCCCGAGTCCTGCATTCCGCGGCCACATCCAGCTTGCGACAAACGATATCGGCAACTTTCTGGGCCATCGCTCGCGCGGTCGTCGTCTTTCCGCCGGCGATGGTGACAAAGCCATTCATTCCGTCTCGCGCATGATCGAAGCATTCGAACGTTCGGCTAACATCTCGTGCCTCAGTGCCGCCAACGGCGATAAGCGGCCGGGCAACCGCCATTTTTGCACGCATCGGTACGTTTCTGACCGCCGGCATCAGCTGCTCGCCTTGGGTGATCATTCGTTCTACGTGTTCAGCCGGGATGGTAATCAAGTCCGGATCGTCCACCTTCCAGGAGGTGGTACCAATGACCGAAGTTGCGCGTTGCGGCACAACGATGTCGCCATCAGAGGGTTTGTTCAGGCGGTTCAGAACCATATTATTAAGGCGACAGTCCAGCGCGACCATTACCCCTGCAGTTGGTATCTCCGGTACCGAGACTTCTGCTTTGGCGGCAATTTCTCCTGCCCAGGGGCCCGCTGCGTTAACAATCAAGTCAGCGTTCAAGGTTTCCTTTTGCCCGGTCCGATGGTCCAGAATCTTGACGCCCGTCACATTCTTGCCCGAACAGAGCAAATCGGTGACTTCCGAGTAGGTCCGGACGGCTGCGCCGTTCTCCCGCGCCGTCGCCAAGAAAGCGAGACAAAACCTAAATGGCTCGAAGACACCGTCCGGCACCCGGACCGCCGCAAGGATCTTGGGATTGAGAAATGGTTCTATTGCCAGCGCTTGCTTGACGGAAATTTCAGTGGCGGGAATGTGGCAGGCGGCGCAGCCTTCGAGGAATCGCTCCTTGAAAGCAAGGTCGGCCTCGGTGAGCGCGACGAACAAACCATCATTCAGCTCCAAAAGATCGGGCATTATCTTCCGCAGAATCATGTTCTCATCGATGCACTCGATGGCGGATTCCCGGTCGGTGACACAGTAACGACCCCCGGAGTGTAACAGGCAATGATTGCGCCCGGTCGTACCAAAGGCCACTTCGCCGCGCTCGATTACGGTGACGCGCAGACCGCGCAACGCGAGATCATGGGCAGTCGCAGAGCCAGTCGACCCGGCACCGATTACTATGACGTGGGGGATGATTTTCAGTTTCTCCTTTTCCAAAGAGACATTGCCCGCCGGCACCCCGACTGGCTAACGATCGATTGTTCTTTATTTCTCAAATAATTGCAACTTTTCGGTGATACTTCGCAATTGTGAGGTCGAATGTTTCGCCCTAAAATCCGCTGGCAAGACTAACGCGGCAGGCAACCCACACATGGCAATGAACAAGATTGGTGTAGTCTCCGTTGGGGGATGGTGTTTTATTGAGACAGAAAGGCGCGGAAATGTCCATCAAGCGGAAACATTCAGTAGATGCCTTTAGACGGTATTTGTACGCTCAGTCGTTGCCAGCAGCGGCAAAGCCCACGGTCCCAAAACCGGCGATTACCATCTCCCGGCAAACCTGGGCAGGAGCGGTGACTGTGGCAAAACTCGTCGCGAAACAACTTGACCTTGATTGCCAAGGCGATCCCCCCTGCCCATGGACGGTATTCGATCGTGATCTGGCGGCTCAAATCGTGGCGGATCACCATCTCTCAAAGCAAGTCGAAGAATTCATGCCCGAAGATAGAAGGTTTCCGCTCACAGATGCACTGGAGTCCCTTCTTGGTTTGCACCCCTCGTCCTGGACCCTCAGGGAACACGCCAAAGAGACAATTCGAAAGTTGGCAACGAAAGGCAACGTGATCCTGGTCGGCCGGGGCGGTGCAATTATCACCGCCCTTTTCCCTCGCGTGCTGCATGTCCGCCTGGTAGCGCCGTTTCAGCTTAGAGTGCGAAACTGTGCGGAATTCAATCACATTGGGACCGAGAAAGCAGCCCGTTTAGTCCGCGAAACTGACCAGGCGCGTTTACGGTACGTGCAAGAGTATTTTGGCGCGAACGCTGATGACCCATTGCACTATCACCTCGTGATCAACACCGCCCGAAACAGCTTCCAAGAGGCAGCGCAGATCATCAGTAACGCGCTTGTTAGCAAAGTGAGACTGGGCGACGAAAAGCAAGTTGAAGTCTATCCTTATGAATGACTACAAAGAAGCGATGCCCACTGGCGTCGATCTGCTTCATAACCCTGTCCTGAACAAAGGAACCAGCTTCTCGGAGACCGAAAGGGATGTGTATCACTTGAGAGGGCTGCTGCCGCCGCGCGTTAACAGCTTGGCAGAACAGGTTTCACGCGCGATGGAGAGCCTCCGTCGCAAAGAGTCTGACAGATCGGCGTAAAGGAAAAGACTTGGCAATGGAAGTGCAGTGTCCGCCAAAAGCGGGAAGGTGAAGGCCGCATACGAGCCATAGGGTGGGTGATGGAAAGGAGGCGGCGATGAAATTGTCAACAGAGAGTTCTGTCAGGCGCGAAGAGCGCCCAATAAGGCGCGCAGCACTGCCTGGAGTTAAGTCCCGGATACCGACATGTGAAAGGTGGGCGAAGCAACGTGAGAAGCTTTTGAGCTTGCGGGAGGAGTTATCGGAACGAGTTCACCAACTTGCGGGCGAGGCCTGCGAAGAAACACCGAACTACAGCATGCATCTGGCTGATGCAGCAACAGATAACTTTGACCGTGATCTGGTATTGGGTCTGGCATCGTTTGAGCAGGAAGTCCTCTACGAAATAGATGAAGCGCTGAAACGAATCGAAGAAGGGACGTATGGCATCTGCGAATTGACGGGGCAGCCAATCCCGTGGAATCGGCTTGCAGCTATTCCGTGGGCTCGGTTTTCAATCGGGGCAGAGAAGATGCTGGAGGGTAATATTCATCCGCATATCGGCGCGCTGGGAACGGTCCGGCCGGATTTATAATTCCGGTAACTAAAGAAAGAAAGAGTAGCCACACGTCTCAGCAGGGATTGATCGAGTCGACGACCAATTATTGATGCATCGGATTACTCCGGATTTTGAGGGAGGCGGAAAATTTGCTGGCCGATGAAGCGAACTATCTCGGGTAGCACGGTTTCGACATTAGCTGTTAGCTGGTCGCCGCAATCAAACGAATCGGCAGCGACCGAGATCAGTAGCGACCGTGGTCTGGCTTTGAAAATGGTTTCCGCATAATAAAGAAGTGTAACCGGAGTGCAGTAATGCGCAAACGCGGTCGACGTCATGGTGTCGCGTGTGACGGGAT